>NC_015682.1:1200000-1500000 GCF_000215975.1 Thermodesulfobacterium geofontis OPF15
TTAAAGTATTAGGAGTTATTCCTAAACTAAGAAATTTACCTCAAGAAAGGCATTTAGGGTTAATTACTTCTTTTGAATATAATGAGAATTTTTTTTTAGATCAACTACAAAAGATTATAAAAGAAAATGTAGAGGTAGAAAAAATATTAGAAATCAGTAAAAAAGTTCCTCCTATAGAGATAGAAGTTTCTCAACCAGAAAATATTATTGAGTTTAAAGATGTTAAAATTGGAGTGTTTAAAGATGAAGCTTTTCAATTTTATTATCCCGAAAATTTAGAAACTTTGACAAATTTAGGAGCTGAACTTATTTTTATAAATGCCTTTAAAGACAGAAACTTACCAGAAGTCTCAGGTCTTTATTTAGGAGGAGGGTTCCCTGAAGTAAAAGCAGAAGAACTCTCTGAAAACAAAGAACTTTTAAAAGCAGTTAAAGATGCTATAATGGAAGGAATGCCAGTTTATGCTGAATGTGGGGGTTTAATGTATTTAGGAGAAGAAATAATATGGAAAGAGAAAAGATATCCTATGAGTAAAGTTTTACCTATTAAATTTATGGTAGAAAAATTTCCCCAAGGACATGGATATGTTATAGCTAAAATAAAAGAAAAAAATCCTTATTTTGAATTAGGGACTTCTATAAAAGGTCATGAATTTCATTATTCAAAACCTTTAGAAATGAAGTTTAACGAAGAAATAAAGTTTGCCTTTGAATTAGAAAAAGGTACTGGGTTTGACGGCAAATTAGATGGAATTTTGTATAAGAATTTATTAGCAACCTATACCCATATTCATGTTTTTAGTGTAAAATGTTGGGCAACAAATTTTTTAAAAAAAGCAAAAGAGTTTAAAGAGCAAAAATTATACTAACTAAGGAGGTGGGGTATGGTTGAAATTACTGTTAATTATGACACTTGTGAAGCTTGTGGATCTTGTATAGATTCTTGTCCTGCTCAGGTTTATGACAAAGGCGAAGATGGGAAACCAATTGTAGCAAGACCTGATGAATGTATGGTATGTTTTACCTGTGTAGAAGTTTGTCCTACTGGATCTATTACAGTTAAGGAACTTTAATTTTTAGAAACAAAAAGGGGAAAGAGAGTCTACCTCTTTCCCCTTATCTAAATTTTTCTTTTAACTTTTCAGCTACTATTTTAGGAACTAAATCGTCTACATTTCCACCTAATTTTGCTACTTCTTTTACAATTGAAGAACTTAGGAATATCCACTTAAGACTGGTTAAGAGAAAAACTGTATCTATACTATTAGAAAGCTTTCTATTCATTAAAGCTATTTGCATTTCATATTCAAAATCAGAAACAGCTCTTAAACCCCTAATAATCGCACAAGCTGATTTTTTCTTAGCAAATTCTACTAATAATCCAGAAAAGGCTTCCACTTCTATTCTATGATTTTCAGGTAGCTCTTTTATAGCTTCTTTTATTAAATATACCCTTTCTTCTAAAGAAAAAAGCGCTTGCTTTTGAGGATTTTCTCCTACAGCAACTATTACTAAATCAAAAAGTTTTAAAGCTCTTTTAATTATATCTAAATGTCCATTAGTAATAGGATCAAAAGTACCAGGATAAATTCCTATTTTTTTATTTTCCATTTTCTTTTAGTTTTTATTCTTTTTTACTGTTATTATGGATGAGCTCTAAAAAAAGCAATTTAATTTTAGGATTCCCTTCTAATTTTCCTATACCTAAGAATCCTTCTAAAAATTCTACATAACTTGTATCTGGTCCATTAACTATTCTAAAAAGAAAGGCTAATTCTTGAATACTTTTTTGTTTATTTTTTTCATATCTATATAAACCCCACAATAGCTTAAAATAAGTATAATCTTCATGCTTATAATATTCCCAAAGTTTTAAAAAGGCACTATAGTTTCTTTCCATTCCTTCATCATAAAGAGGTAAAATTGCTGGAAAATAATAAAATTGGGTGTCAGACTCAGTTTTATATTCATATCCATAGACTAAAGGCCAAATACGATATTCTTTTTGCAAAGGTTGATTAGTCTCTTTAGTATATCTGTATTTAGAAAAGATAAGAAATTTATATTCTCTTTCTTCGAATTCATAACTTTTGTGAGTAATGTGATCCTCTTTATAAAAATATAAAGGCCAAATAATAAAATAGTCTAAGCTATCTTTTCTTTTTATATACCCATAAAAAGGCCAATATCTCAAACCTTTTACATTTTCACCTTCTATTTTTTGATAAAAGGGCCATGGTGCATCAATTTGTTTATAATAATATTCCTTTGCATAAACCTTCTGGAAAAAGGGCCAAAGAATAATTTTTTTATTATAACTTTCCGTATCTTCCTTTATATAAAAAGGAAACACTATTAATTTATCCGAATAACCTTCTTCAGGGTCTTCGAAATGGGTTCTTATATAAAATGGCCAAAGGACAAACTTTCTTTCTGTATTAGCCTCTTTAAAATGTCCAAACAAAGGCCATATCTTAAATCCAGAATACTCTGGAGGTTGAGTTCGTTCTTTTTCTTTTATAGTTCTTATGAAAGGCCAAAGATAATTATAAGCTGTGTATTTTTCATATTCGATTTTACTATAAATGGGCCAGAGAACGAAAATTATTTCTTTTTTTCCGAATCTGTTTTTAAATTTTCCATAAATAGGAAAGAAACCTCCATATGTTTCATTTTGTGAGGTTTGACCCCAAAACACAGGAAAGAAATCAAAATGCCTTTCTTCTTGTCTTTCTTCAGGAGTTTTGACCCAGGTTTTATTTATTAAAGGAACAAATTTTAAAGATTCAGTTTCATTATCAGATTTATAAACTCCTAAAGGAGAAATAAAATAAATCCTTTTTTCTTTTGGATTTTTTACAGAAGAATAAATTGGTCTAACAGAAGTGCCATTTTCATCAGGAAAAGAATACTTATAAATAAATGGGCCAGCAATTTCTAAACGTTTAGATTTACTGATTTTGTTTTCACTATAAACTACTAAGGGCCAAAGATTTAAGCGTTTTTCTGAACTGTCTTCATAGGAATAGGCTATTTGAAAACTAAAAACTAAGAAAAAAAACATCAAAAAAAATAAAAGAAAAGAACTTTTAATGAGGTTGTACATTGGACTAAATTATATTTTATTATTTTTTTAAAGTCAATATTTAAAGCTTAATTAATTTAAAATTAAAAACTTCACAAATAGTAAAAATTCAAGGATTGGAATTTTATTTAATAATTTTGCAAAATAGACCGATAATATTTTTAAAATAATTTTTAAAAAAAATTTAAAAAAAATCCTTGACTTGTTCTGATTTATAAGTATAAATAAAATTTTATGATAATAAAGTTCAATTTACTTCCTAAAAAAGAACTTATAAGGGTTGAAGAAGAGAAAGAGAGGTTTGTATTTTTAAAAACTTTTCTGATTATTTTTATAGCTGTAATTTTAACTATTTTTGCAGAAGGCTTTCGTTTGCAATACACTTTGAAAACTTTAAAAAATGAAAAAGTAGAAAAAGAAAAAAGATTAGTAGAGTATAAAAAAATTGCAGAAAAGTTAAAAGGATTAGAAAAGGAAAATGAAGAACTAAAAAAACGAATTTCAACTATTATCACCCTTAAAGAAAATCAAGGTAAAGGGCTTCAAAGGATAGAGACTTTAATAGGAAATATAGGTAAAAATAGAATTGTTTTTACAGAACTTTTAGTAAGTATTTCCAATGCTACTATGAATGGTACCAGTTCAGATTTAAGAGATATAGCTGAATATTTAAAAAATTTGGAAAATGTTAAAGAAATAGTTAAAGAGGTCACTTTAAACAAAACCGAAAAAAAAGAGGGTTATATAGAATTTAGAGCAGAGGTTTTATTTTAATTATGAAAGCTCTATGGGAAAAACTTAAAGATTGGGAAAAAACAGCTACTAATAGAGAAAAATTTTTAATTATTTTTGTCTCTATTTTAGCTCCTTTGTTTTTATTCTACAAATTTTATTATGTCCCCACAAAAGAAAAAATAAATATTTTAGAAGAAGAAGTTAAAAAATTGGATTTAGAAATTCAAAAATATGAAAATATGGCAAAAAAAACGGCAATTTTAGAAGCTCAGATGAGGCAAAGACAAGAATTTTTAGAAAAAGTTAAAGAAATTCTTCCTTCTGCAAAAGAAATTCCAAATATTTTAAAACAAATTTCCGACCTCGCTAAAATGAATAATTTAGAAGTTATAACTTTTGAACCAGAAAAAGAAATTCCTCAAGACTATTATAATATAATACCTATAAAAATGGTAATCCAAGGTAGATTTAGTAACGTTATGAATTTCTTAAATTCTATAGAAGATTTACAACGTTTAATAGCATTAAATAGTATAAGATTTCAGGTTAAAAAAAATCAATTAAATGCTGAAGTGATTTTTCATACTTACAAATATACAGGGGCTCCTTTAGAGAAAAAAGAGGAAAAGAAAAAAGAAGAAAAAGCTAAAGAAGAAGTAAAAAAGGAGAAGGAAGTATAAATGAAGTATTTAGTAATATTTTTATCTATTATAATTTTAGTTAGCTGTTCTCATAAGGAAGAAAAAAAAGAAACCGTTCCTAAAGCTTTACCTGAAAAAACCGAAATAGAAGATATAGAATTAAAAAATTGGGCAAAATCATTGGAAGAAAAACCCTATAAAATTAATATAAGTAAACTTAAAAATCCATTTATAGCCCCGGAAGTTCTAAAATCAACTATAGAAAAAAGAGGGAAAATACCCTTGGATTTGGTAGGTATTTTAGAAAAAAGAGGAGAAAGAATAGCTTTATTACAAGATAATAACAAAAAAGGATACATAGTGAAAGTAGGTACTAAGGTGGGAAATATTAAGGTATTAGAAATAGGAAAAGATTATGTAATAATTGAAGAGGAAGAAACTAATATTTATGGAGAAAAAGAAAGAAATAAAAGAATATTACCTTTGAAAAAGGAGAAAACGTCATGAAGATAAAGAGGATAGGTATATTTATTTTTTTTATGATTTCATTTTTATTATTAAGTCTAAATTGTTTTGCTACTGAAAAAATATACTTAGAAGATGTACTATTTTTAAGAGAACCTGTAGATAGACTGGTTTTTGAATTTAGTAATAAACCTAAGTATGAAATTTCTAAAGAAGAAAATAAAATAAAATTAACCCTTTATAATGTAGTTCCTAAAACCTCTAATTGGATGAAAAATCTTCCTAAGGAGATATTTAAAGAAATTAATGCCTCTTATGAAAAAGAAAAACTTTATTTAGAATTTCTTTTAAGTGAACCTTTTAATTTTCAAATAGTTCCTTTTGCAAATAAAGTAATAGTAGATCTTATATGGGAAAAACCTGAAAAACCTGTAAGTGTAGTTATTAAAAAAGAAAAAATTGAATATTTAGAGAGAAAACCAGCAAAACCTTTTGAATCCTTAGTTCCTAAAGTATCAGAATTTCCTGAATATGAGATCTATTTAGGTGAATATAGAATGAAGATGCCTTTAACAGCCAAAGAATATAAAGGCTTACCTGTTACTGTAGATTTTCAAGAAGCAGATATACATGCGGTTTTAAGATTTTTAGCAGAGGTAGGAGAAATTAATATTATTGCCAGCGAACAAGTAAAAGGTCTTGTAACTTTAAGGGCAAAACAGGTTCCTTGGGATTTGTTATTAGATGTAGTTCTTGCTAATAAGGGGTTAGCTAAAATTACTATTGGTAATATAACAAGAGTTGGGACTTTAGAAGAAATTAAAAAGGAAGCAGAACTTTATAGAGATTATATGAGAGCCCTTGGTGAAAGTACAGAAGGAATTAGAAGAGAAATAGAAAACCAAAGAGATATTCTAAGAGCTATTCAAGAAACAGAAGAGATGACAAATAGACTTATTACTAAAACTTTTGAACTTAAGCATATTAGAGCAAGCAAAGTAGTAGATTTAATGAAAAATCAGAGAATTTCAGAAAAACTTTCAGAAATTCTTAAAGATCCTAATAAAATCACCTTTGACCCTTTTACTAATATTCTTATTGTGAAAGCAACTCCCAAAGTGCTTGAAGAAATAGAAGAAATAATAAAAAGAATAGATAAACCAAGACCTCAGTTTTTAATTGAAGCAAGGATTGCAGAAATAAGTGATACCTATGTGCATGAACTTGGAGTAAAATGGGGAGGTGCTACTTGGAGAGCAACTGAGCATAGTATTTGGGGTATTTCTCCTCGTCCATCTTCTTCTACAGGTAGTATAACTTATACCTATCCCGGAGGCGGTGGACCACCTACTACCAATGCTACCATTTCACTTCCTACCCCAACTATTGTAGATTTAGGTGCAACTCCTACTCAAAGAACTTCACCTAGTGCCTTGGGAATAGTTTTAGGCTACTTTGGCAAAAATGCAGCCTTACTTGATTTTCAGTTATCTGCACTTGAAGAAAAAGGTGTTGCAAGGATTCTTTCTAAACCGAGTATACTTACCTTAAATAGAGAGCCAGCAACTATTAAACAAGGCTATAGAATTCCATATTTAAGATGGGTACCAGAGGTTCCGGTTCCCACAGTAGAATTTATTGATGCAGGAGTTAAATTTGATGTAATTCCTTCCCTTACACCTGAAGGTAAAATCCTTTTAGACATTACTATAGAAAAATCTACACCAGATTGGTCTCATACTGTTCAAGGAGGAGTTCCTGCCTTATTTACTAATTCTATTCAAACAAGTGCACTTGTTGATAATGGAGAAACATTAGTTATAGGAGGAATTAAAATAAGTGACATTAGTGAAACATTGGATCAAGTACCTGGATTAGGGAACATTCCTGGTGTTGGAGAAGCCTTTAAAAGAAGAGGTAAACAATTAACCAAAACCGAACTTATAGTCTTTATAACACCCAAAATTGCCTACATTCCTATTGCAGGAATTGATTATTAAGTGTTTGAAGTTGTTGTCATAGGCGCTGGACTTGCTGGTTCAGAAGCCTCTTGGCAAATTGCTCAAAGAGGAGTTAAGGTTATTCTCTACGAAATGAGACCATTTAAAATGACCCCAGCCCATAAAACTGATAAATTCGCTGAATTGGTTTGTTCAAATTCTTTACGTTCAAAAGAACTTCATAAAGCAGTAGGATTATTAAAAGAAGAATTAAAAATGCTTAAATCTCTCATAATGGAATCTGCCATAAATTGTGAAATAGAAGGTGGAAAAGCTCTCGTAGTAGATAGAGAATGTTTTGCTAATTACATTACCCAAGAAATATTTAATCATCCCTTAATTAAAATAAAGAGAGAAGAGGTTACAGAAATTCCTAAGGATAAAATAGTAATTGTAGCTACAGGTCCCCTTACATCAGAAAGTTTAGCTAAAAATCTTTCTGAGCTTATAGAAATTCCTTATTTGCATTTTTATGATGCTATCTCTCCTATTGTTTATGCTGATTCTATAAATTGGGAGAAAGTCTTTGTTGCTGATAGATATGGGGAAGGAGAGGGAAGTTATGTAAATTGTCCTTTAACTAAAGAGGAATATGAAAAATTTGTTGAAGAGTTACTCAAAGCTGAAAAAGTTCCTCTTCATCCTTTTGAGGATCCTAAATATTTCGAAGGATGTTTACCTATTGAAGTTATGGCTGAAAGAGGAAAAGATACCTTACGTTATGGTCCTATGAAACCTACCGGTCTCATAGATCCAAAAACAGGTAAAGAACCTTATGCAGTAGTTCAGCTTCGCCCAGAAAATAAAGAAAAAACACTTTATAACATGGTTGGATTTCAAACTAAATTGAAATATCAAGAACAAATAAGAATTTTTAGAATGATACCTGGATTAGAAAAAGCTGAGTTTGCAAGATTAGGCTCAATTCATAGAAATACTTTCGTGAACGCACCTTTAGTTTTAGAACCAACTCTTCAACTTAAAAAATTTCCCAATATTTTTCTTGCAGGACAAATTACAGGTGTTGAAGGTTATGTAGAATCGACAGCTATGGGACTAATTGCAGGTATTAATGCAGAAAGATTAGCAAAAGGAAAGCCTCTTGTTATTCCACCTAAAGAAACTGCTATAGGAGCCCTGATTAATTATTTACAAACTGCAAATCCTAAATATTTTCAACCTATGAATATAAATTGGGGACTTTTCCCTCCTTTGGAAGAAAAAATTCCTAAAAAATTAAGGTATTTTAAATTAGCAGAACGAGCTTTAAAAGCTTTACAGAATTGGATTAAAGAAAACTCAATTATTGAGTAAAAGGTCCGCTTATATATCCTTTTATTACAGGAATATTTATATCTTTATCAACTTCTAACCATACTATATTATCTTCGATCTTAATTATTCTTCCTACTATTCCTCCTACAGTAAAAACTTTTTGTCCCACTCTTAATTCTGAAATAAATTTTTGATGTTCTTTCATTTTTTTCTGCTGGGGTCTAATTAAAAGAAGGTAGAAAATAATAAAAATCAGTATCAAAGGAAGTAAAGTAAAGAGAAAACCGATCAGTCCCCCTCCTTGAGGAGCTTGCCCTTGTTGAGGAGGGGTTCCCATAGCAAAGACGAAATTTACAAAAGGGTTTAATAGATCCATAAAAAAACCTCCTATTTAGAGTCGTTAAAATTCTTTAAATAATATTGAGCTACTTCCTCTCTTAGATTTTCTAAAGTCTCAGTTTTAATAGCATTTTTAATATGTTTCATTAGTTTAGCATAATAAAATAAATTGTGAAGTGTTAAAAGAAAATAAACTAATAATTCTTTCGCATGAAAAAGGTGTCTTAAATATCCGCGAGAAAAATTTCTACAAGTATAACATTCACATTCTGGATCTAAAGGTAAAGAATCACTTTTAAAAGAGGCATTTTTAATAGATAAAAAACCTTTAGAAGTAAATACAGTTCCTCTCCTTGCGTTTCTTGTAGGCAAAACGCAATCAAACATATCTATACCTCTAATAACTGCATCTATTATATCTAAAGGAGTTCCGATTCCCATTACATATCTTGGCTTGTGATAGGGCATATATTCTAAACTTGTTTCTATCATTTGGTTTCTTGTTTCTAAGGGTTCTCCAACTGAAAGCCCTCCTATAGCGTATCCATCAAATTCCAATGAAGTAATAAATTTGGCACTATATCTTCTTAGATCTTCATACATTCCTCCTTGGATTATACCAAAAACTGCCTGTTTTTCATTTTTATGTCTTTGCCAATATTCAAAAGATTCAACAGCCCACTTATGAGTAAGTTCTGTAAGATTTTTTGTTTCTTCATAGGATAAGGGATAGGGAATGCAAGTATCAAGAACCATCAAAATGTCAGAACCAAGTTTTTTCTGAATTTCCAATACCATAATAGGAGAAAAAAAATGCTCGGTTCCATTTATATGAGATTTGAAAAGTATTCCTTCTTCAGTAATTTTTCTAAATTGGGAAAGGCTATATACTTGGAAACCTCCACTATCTGTAAGTATAAGTTTTTTCCAATTCATAAATTTGTGAATCCCTCCAAGTTCTTGAATAATATCTGGCCCAGGTCTTAAATAAAGATGATACGTATTAGAAAGAATAATATTATAACCTAAAGAACTAACAATTTCAGGAGGCATAGTTTTAATAGTTCCTTGAGTTCCAACTGGCATAAAAACTGGAGTTTCAATAACACCTCTATGAGTTATAATTGCTCCTATCCGAGCTTGGTTTTTTCGGCTTTGATATAGAATTTGAAATTTAAACATATTTATAAATTTTTTTACATGCTTCTATAAATTTAGGTTTCATATTTAATAAAGTGTCTTCAGAAACGCAAAAAGAAAGTCTCACATGATTTGAACTTCCAAATGCTCTTCCTGGAACTGCAAGAATAAGCTCCTTTTTTAATAGTTCGCAAAATTTTAAATCCTCTATAGGAACCTTAGGAAAAATAAAAAATCCGCCTTTAGGTTTAATAAAAGAAAGGCCGGATTCTTCTAAAATTTTACAAATTATATCTCTTCTTTTTTGATAAATTTTTACATCAACCTTTGAAAAAGCACAATTAGCAACAATTCTCTGAGCTAAAGCTGGAGCATTAACAAAACCAAGAATACGATTACATATAATTAATCCATCAAGAAGCATTTTTTTGTTTTCAATTTCTGGATGTACTGCTATAAAACCTATCCTTTCTCCTGCTAAAGAGAGTTCCTTAGAAAAACTATAGGCAATAATGCTATTTGAATAGTATTGAAAAATCGAAGGAACTTTTTCATTATCAAAGACTAAGTTTCTATATGGTTCATCAGATACAAGATAGATAGGTCTACCAATGTTTCGGCTTTTTTTATCAAGAAGTTCGCAAAGTTCTTCAATTTCCTTTTCTGAATAAATTTGACCTGTAGGATTATTAGGAGAATTTATCAAAAAAATTTTAGTTTTTTCAGAAATTGAGGCTTCAATTTTTTCCATATCTAAGCTAAAATCTTCTTTTGTAGGAACTGCTTTAGGAACTCCTTGATGATTTTCTATATAAAAAAAATATTCTACAAAATAAGGAGAAGGAAAAAGAACCTCTTCTCCTGGATTTAATAAAGTTTTAAAAATTACATTTAACGCACCTGCTGCTCCACAAGTCATTATGATTTCTTCAAAGTTCACTTTAATCCCCTGCTCTTTAGTAATTTTTTTTGCCATCGCTTCTCTAACAAAAGGGAATCCTGCATTAGGCATATAGCGATGATAAGAGGGATCATAATTTTCTAAGATCTTTTCAAGTGCCTCTTTTACTTCTGGAGGCGCAGGTAAATCAGGATTACCTAAACTCAAATCAAAAACTTTGTCTTCTCCATATTCCTTTTTAAGTTTTAAGCCTTCTTCAAACATTTTTCTTATCCAAGAACTTCTTTCTATATAATTTTCTACCTGTTTTGACATATACATTGCTTATACCTCCTCTTATAAAAATTATTCGCATTCAATTTCTTTTGTTATAATCCAAACATAAGGATTTGAACAAATAACCTTTCCATCTTTAATCACATTCCAACTCCATAAATAATATCCAAAAGAACCATATTTTTTCATTTTTTGAGTTAAAGAGGTAGAATAAGGTTTATAGTATTTTAGCTGAATTAAATCCTTTCCTATAGTGAAAATAAAAAGTAAAGTTAAAAATGCCCCAATAAATATTCCTAATAAAAAAGTCAGGATTAATCTAAAATCAGGTTGATAACCTTTTACATTTTTTATGGAAAATCTCTGAAACACCTTCTTAATTATCAAGGCTTATACGCACCCCCCCTTATTACTAATAAATACTAAATATTATTAGGTTGTTTGTTATTGTCAATCACAACTTTAAAACAAGAAATAGATTTATAAAAAGTTGGAAAATTTTTCATTTTGGTTTAAATTTTAAATTAAAAAAGGGAAGAATATGAAAAAGAAAAAATTATTACCAATTTTAGCCCTTGGTTCTTTTGCATCTGCTATATTTTTAAGGATTTTAATAAAAACTCCTTTATATTTATCTTGGTTTGTTTTTAGAAGAAAAAAGAAAGTTTAGAGAAGCTAAAACCTCTATAGCTTTTTTAATCTCCTCTATTTTTACTTTTTCTTCTTTAGTATGACAAAATTCTAAATTCCCTGGTCCCCAGACTACTACATCAAATCTTTCTTTTAGATTTAAAGCATCTGTCCAGGACTTCATTTCAGTATAAGAAATGGGTAATTTAGCTAATTTAATAGCTTCTTCAAGATATTTTACTACTTCACCACTTATATACCCTTCATAAACATGGTCAATTTCATATTTGCCAAAATTTTCTACAAATTTAATTTTTTCTAAATAGTCAGAAATCTTTTCTTTGGGTTTAAGAAAAATTTCAAACTTTATTTCACAAATATCTGGTATTATGTATTTTTCAGACCCTCCGTTAATTCTTAAGGGATTAAGTTTTAGATTTAGTTTTTTAAGTTTTTTATAAAGTTCAAAAGTTTTTTCTATAGCATTAATTCCCTTTTCAGGGAAAGCTCCATGTGCTTCCTTACCTTCAACCTTTATTATAAGTTCAAAACTTCCCCAATGTTTGGAAGCTATTTCTAAATTAGTAGGTTCCATTACTATAGCAAATTTCCCATTTTCCCAAGTTTTTACAAATTCTTTAGAGCCAAGACCATCTTCTTCTTCATCACAAAAAAAAGCAAGAGTATAGTTTAATTTATTTTCAGCTGCGACAAGCATAGCTGTAATACTTGCTTTAGCATCACATACCCCTGTTCCATAGGCATAAATTCCATCATAAAAAAATTTGTAATCTAAAGGAAGAGTGTCTAAATGGGTAGCTACTATTAGATCTGAAGTAGTTTTAGTAGCTATATAATTTTCGCTCTCAAAAACTTCATATCCTAAATTTTTCAAATAATTTTTCACAAATTCTTTAATTTGGTCTTCCTTTTTACTTGGAGATTCAATTTCTACTAAAGTTTTTAAGAGGTTAATGATTTTGTCATTCTCAACCATTTCCCCCATTCTCCAGCTTCTTTAAAACCAAATTTTTTGTAAAAATTTATGGCTTTGTAATTAGTTTTTCCAACCCAAAGTTCAGCAAGTTTTCTATCTTTTTTAATTCCATAAGATAAAAGATGTTTCAAAAGCTGAGAGCCTATACCCCTTTTTCTAAATTCTGGGAGAACAAAAATTTCATGAATTTCTAAAACCTTTTCTCCCTCAAAATTTATCCAATTAGTATCTCCTCCTGCAAATCCTACAGATTTGCCATTTTCTTCTGCCACTATAAAGCCCTCTTTATCTCTATTATAAAGCCATTTAAAATAGTTCTTAATTTCTTTCCTTGTTCTATATTTATAATTTTCTAATTCTTCATAAGCCTTAATATAAGTTTCTATAAAATCATTTATATCATTTGGTTTTACTTGTCTTATTCTCATAACAAAGATTACAAATTTTTATTATCAAGAAAATTCCCCAAAGTCAAGTTTCCTGTAATTAATTAAAATTTTAACTGCTCTAATATACTGAAGTTAATCTATTTGAATTACAAGTTATTGCATAAATTTAAAATTTTGAATATAATATTCGATATTATGAAGATAAAAATAATATTTGAAAGCAAAGAAAAATTAAGTTTAGATAAAGATTATCGATGCCATTTTATTTCATTTTTAAAAAAGGTTTTTGAAAAAGCTAATTTAGAGAGGATTTACCAAAGAAAAGAATATAGACCATATACATTTTCAGTATGGCTTGGAGAAACTTTTAAGATTGATGAAAAACTCCATACCGATACGAAAATTTCTTTTTTATTTTCAAGTGGTGATCCAGTAGTTATCACAAATTTCTATAACGGTGTGCTTAAACTAAAAAATGAGAGATTTAAAATAATTGGTGAAAATTTTGAAATAAAAGATATAAATTTACTTCCATACAAAAAAATTAAAACTAATAAAGCAATTTTTAAAACTATTGGGGTCTGTGTTTTAAACAACCCTCAAGTTCAGAAGAAGGATTTTAAGAGTTGGTATATTACGCCTTACGACGATTTAGATAAGTTTAACGAAATTCTTTATCAAAGAACAAACGATAGGTTTAAGTATTTAACGGGAAGGAAGGATGCACATCCTATTAGACTTAATTTGCTTGAAAATTATCCAATCAAAGAGGTTATGGTTAAGCATTATAATGGGTATGTCCGAGGGTTTAAGGGAGTTTTCGAACTTTCTGGCTCTCCTGAAATTCTTCAGTTTGTATATGATTACGGATTTGGGATAAGAACAGGGCAGGGGTTTGGATTGTTAGAGCTGGTTAAGGAGTTATAAAAATGGAAGACAAGATAATTCTATATCCTTCAAACTGGCTTTATAATGCTGGGGTTGTTGGATTTCTAAAGGTCTTGCAATATAATGGGATAAATTTTGAAATAGATGGGAAATTAATTATAGATCGATTTGCCATAAAGGAAAGTTATAAAGGAATTTTTAGGTATCATGAAGATGTTTTGAACGAAAGGTTTTCAATTTGGGGTAAAAACAAAAGGTATCCAAATTATATTCAATCTAGTCAGAAAGAATTTTTTGAAAATTATTATGTAAAAGCATTACAAAGAATAGAAAGAAACAAACATAAAACATGTAGTTGGTGCGAGGGTTATTTTATTCCTCAAATTTTGATAGATGACATAAAAAGTAAATTTAAGAGAAATTTTTCGTCCTTTTTAGAACAAAGAGAAAAGTTTCAAGGAATACATTTTGCTGGTTTAGGGGCAGCAATAACTGAAGTCCCTAATTCTTTTTGGAATTTAAATTTTTCGACACCAATTTGTCATCTATGTTCATATTTAATAATTTTTCACCATCTTGCTTTTATTAAAACTCCTGAAGGTGAAATTTTCATAAATGCTCCTGATTTTTACCTAATTTGGGACCTAAACAACTTTGCTGAAAAGATTTTAGCGAAATCAAAAGAATATGAAGTAAGAAAAATTCTTGGCTCCTCGCTTTTGCAATGGGCAATAAAGAGAAGGACATTACTTGGTGCTTGGACGATGATGAATATTGAAGTGATTGTGAAAAAAGGAAGTATTATTGATTACTTTGACCTTCCACCGAATATAACTAAAATTTTACTTGATTATGATATAGCCAATTTAATTGAAGAAATAAATGAGGAAAAGATATTCGATTTAATATTAGCAGGAAAATTTTCAGAGCTTGAAAAAGCAAACTACTTTGTGCTGAAGACGATTTTGAAGTTGAAAAAGAACGATGAAATAAGCAAAAATGATCCAATAACAAAATACTTTACTAAGTATAATGATTTACAGTATCTTAGAAGGGTTTCACAAATTTTGCCTAAACTTTACGGGAAAATTTTAGAAAAAATAGGGAGGTAAGTATGGAAAGAAAAATTGACTTTTTAATAGAAATTGACTCTTTAATAAAGAAATTACAGCAAAAAGGGCAGAGCATTAGTTATAGTAATAATTTAAAAAACCTTGCAAAAGCCATAAATGACTTAGGTTTTAGACTTCTTGAGCAAACTCGTCTTGGAAACAAAGATAATGTCTATTACATGCTTTTAAGATGCTTCCATGCTAATAAACAAGAGTTTCCAACTGAGCTTGTAGAAGCTTTTAAACCAGAAAACGAAAAGTATTTCAAAACCCTTATCTTCTCTTTTTTAGCCCCAATTTTAGGTAGAGAAGATAAAGAAGCCCAAAAATCACAGGAAACAGAAGCAGAAACTGAAGGAGGTGAAGCATGAAGAACATAACCTTAACCATGATTTTTGAAGGGTCAGCCCTAAACAGGGATGAAAAAATAGGAGGAAACATCCTCTCCATCAAAAAGCTTCAGGTAGGAGGTAGAACGGTTAGTTTTATCGGAAAAACTGCCTTAAGACATTATTTGTTTACTACGCTTCACCGGGCATTTAGATGGAAAGAAACAAAGGTGACAGCAGGAGGAGAAGTTGTTCAGTTTGATATTACCCAAGAAGACATTTTGACTTCTCCGGAACTTGATGCCTTTGGATATATGTATACTATCGGAAACCAGATGTCAATTACAAGAAAAGCTCCTGTAGGAATTACAAAAGCGGTTGCCTTAACAGAGTGAAATGGAGACATGGCTTTTTATTGCAACCACGATTTAGTAAATAGAGCAATAAACCAGGGGGAAAATGCTTTTCCTAATCCTTTTAGCAAAGAAGAGCATTTATCTCTTTATAAGGTAAGTCTTACGATTGATGCTGAAAGATTGGGAAAGGACGAGTGGATATTTCCTAAAAAAGTTGAAAAGAACAGAAAAATCTATGTAAGAGAACTTGTTGAATATGGTAATAAAATTGAAGTAAAGGAAAAATCATCAGATAGTCGAGAAGAAAAAATCATATTTGAACATACTTTTCCAGAAAATATTTCTGACCTAAAGAGTAAAGGGAAATTAGTTATTGTGAACGATGAAAAGAAAATAGAGTTTGAGTTTATCCTTCCTTTAGAGGAGAAAAGAAAAAGAATAAAAGACCTTTTAACAGCTATTAAAGACGGTTTATACGCTCAATCTTCGGGCGAAGCAAACACGATAGTTCCTTTATTCATGATAGCAGCTCCTGTTAAGGTTCCCTCGCCAATTTTTCACCCTTTTATTCAATTAGAAGAAATAGAAAAAGGAAAAATTTTTAGAGTTTTAGGAATTTCTGATTGTCTTAAAAACAGTTGGCTTGATGGAAAAGTGTTTATAATGGAAAGTGAAAGAATAAAATGTGAAATCAAAGAAGACCAAAAATCAAACGTAACTAACGATTGGGATGAATTTCTTAAGGAGTGTTGGATAAATAATGAAAGTTCTTAAATTAAAAATCTATCAACCTACAGCTCATTATAGGATACTCTTTACCTTTGCAAGAAGACATACTTATCCTATTCCACCATATTCAACAGTTATCGGTTTTATTTGCAATGTATTAGGAATAAGAGACCAATGGGACGAGAACTTTGAAAAGCTAAAAGAAGGGTTATCTCTTGCCATCTATGGCAATTACGAATATCTAAACAGGGAATATGTGTGGTTTAGAACTTTAGATAAAGATTCTCACATTGGTAGATTTGGGTGGCAAGAAAACAGATTTATCGACCAATTGCCAGAACACCCTGGAGGGCAAATTCCAACAAGAGTAGATGTTTTAGAAAATGTAAAATTAGTGATTTACATAAGACATGAGGACGAAAATTTTATTGAGATATTAAAAAACGCTTTTGAAAATCCTTCAAACAGGATTTATCCCATCCATCTGGGAAGGGCAGAAGACTTAGTTGTGTTTGAAGAGATAAAAACTCTAAACATTAAAGAAGAAAAGAAACCATTATACGGAAGTCTTAAGGAATACAATTTTACTTGGCTTGTCGACCCAGGAAGAGGTGAAAAATATTTAGACTTTAAATTTTATCCTGAAAATTATAGCGAATTTTTTAACAAAATCCAAGGAAGCTATCATTT
This sequence comes from Thermodesulfobacterium geofontis OPF15, assembly GCF_000215975.1. Taxonomy (NCBI): domain Bacteria; kingdom Pseudomonadati; phylum Thermodesulfobacteriota; class Thermodesulfobacteria; order Thermodesulfobacteriales; family Thermodesulfobacteriaceae; genus Thermodesulfobacterium; species Thermodesulfobacterium geofontis. The sequence goes on from NC_015682.1 coordinate 1,216,978, forward strand.
AATCACCTCTTTTTATAGAATTGTGGAAGGATTTAGGGTTTTCGAGCAAATACCTGTTAAGCTATTTGAAGGTGGTTCTTTTCCGCTTTCTTTTGGAAAACCATTTAGATTTATTTTTGATGAAGAAGAAAATCTCCCTTTATTTTTCACCAAAATGATTTATCCAGAGGAGTAAAATGATAGAAATATGGGCAAAAAGACCCAAAGATGGAAGCATAATAACCTTAAGAGAACATACGAAGGACCTATTAGACAATCTTGGGAAATTATACGAAAAATTGCCCGAGAGATTAGGAAATATATCTAAAAACGACTTATTCAGGCTACTAAAATATGCCTGTTTTTTTCATGACCTTGGGAAGGTCTCACCAATCTTTCAAAAAACTTTAGGAAATGTCGATTACTATAATGAGTATAATAAACAGTTATCAACAGAAATAAGGCATAACATTCTTTCTTTGTTCTTTATTAACAAAGAAAAAGTAAAAGAAATCTGTAAATCTGATGAAGCTTTATATTCAACATTACTTTCAGCTGTAGCCTTTCATCATTGGAGGGAAGATGAAAAGGAGTATTTGTTAGGTTTAAATGAAGATTTAAAAACTACTTGTGAAAAATTACTTAAGGATAGCAATGGCATAAAATTAGAAGTAATCTTAAAAGAACATTTCGATGGTTTTTCGATAGAAGGTTTTGATGCCAAAGATTTAATAGCTTTTGATAAAGACCTTGCTGAACATATTAAAAAAGCTGGAAATCTAATTAGTGCAGGTATTATCCCTCCCTACACTCTTTATTTTCTTCCAGAAAGACTAAGATTAGAAAGAGCATTAGAAATTGATTTAAATCTGTGGATATTTCTTTCTGGTTTTCTTATGAGGATTGATCACTTTTCTTCATTTTGTGAGAAAGAAGCTGAAATTTTTGAGATAGAAAAGGAATATCCTAAATTAGACTTAGAAGCTAAATTTAATGAAAAGTTTAAAGAAAGCTTCTGGCAAAAAGAAGTAATGAAAGCTATAGATGATTTTAAAAACAAAAATGTTGTCTTAATAGCACCAACAGGGCTTGGTAAAACAGAATTTGCTTTTTTATGGGCAGAAGGTGAAAAATTCTTCTATACATTACCTTTAAGGGTTGCTACCAATCAGATATTTGAAAGGGCTTGTAGTTATTTTAACATAACCATTCATACTGATGACGACCCGTTTATTAATGGAAATGTAGGGCTTTTGCACTCAGACGCTGATCTATATATTGTTGATAAATGGGAAACCTCAAGATATACAAACTGGGATGGGGAAACGCCCAAAATTATTGAAATTTCAAAACATTTTTCCTTACCAGTAAATATATCAACAGGAGACCAAATTTTCCCTTCTGCTTTAAAATATCCAGGTTATGAAAAAATTTATGCAACCTTAGGATATTCAAAACTGATAATTGATGAGGTTCAGGCATACGACCCAAGAGCTTGTGCGATCATTGTTAAAATGATAGAAGATATTGTTTCCCTTGGTGGAAAATTTCTACTTATGACCGCTACTTTACCAAATTTTGTAAGAAGTGAATTAGAAAATAAGGGAATAGAGTTTACAGAAATTAATCTATACGAAGGAGAAATAAAAGAGTGTGAAGAAAAAAGAGGAACTTGCAAAATAGAAGACATAACAAGACACAAGCTTGAGCTAATAGAAAAGGATATAGAAGAAGATATTGATGAGATAATTGAATTAGCATGTAAGGGGAAAAGGGTTCTTATTGTTTTAAACACTGTAAAAAAAGCAATTAGTGTTCATGGAAAGATTGAGAATAGCAAGTATGACGGATTTTTGGGATTACTGCATTCTGAAATGACTTTAAATGAAAGGAAGCGAAGAGAAAAAGAATTAGAGAAAGAGTTTAGTAATCCTAAACCAGAAGATGAGAAGGAGCCAAAAATCCTTGTTGCGACGCAAGTCGTAGAAGCATCACTTGATATTGATGCCGACTATTTATTTACGGAAATTGCCCCTATTGACTCATTAATCCAAAGAATGGGAAGGGTAATGAGAAGGGTTGATTTGATGAATGGGAGAATAAAGGGGAGTAATAAAGAGTTTAGTTATGAGGATTTTTATGAAAAAGAGGAGGCGAATGTTATAGTGTATTATCAAAAAGATAAGAATAAAATTGTAGAGTCAAGTAAAGGTAAAGTTTATGAAAGTGAATTAATTCAAAAAGCCTATAAAGTTTTAAAAGATAAAAAAGAGATTAAAGAAAAGGAAAAACAAAATTTGGTTGTTGAATTTTATGAAAATGTTGAAGATGAAAAAAATTCGAAATATCTAAAAAAATTTTATGAAACAGTGAGAATTCTTAATTCAGGTTATGTTTCCGAAAACAAAAATGATGCACACGAATTATTTAGAGAAATCTATACGATTTCTATAGTGGAGGAAGATAAAATTGAGGAGATAATTCGAAAAATCAATGAAGCGCCTAAGATAACTTGGCTTTGGTTTAAAAAGGAAATAATAGCTGAATATGTGATTAATGTAAATATCTGGAAATATAAAGACTATCCGCCTAAACCTCTATGGAATGAAGAAGTTGAAAAAAAGTTTGAAGATGAGACTACAAGAGAGAGGTTAAAGAGATATTTTTCTGGAATATATGTAGTTCCTAAAGCCTCTCCAGTAAACAAGGGAAACATAATTGATTGACGAAGAGTTAACCATAAAAGGGATTGAGGTATCTTATTACATTGTTTGTAAAAGAAAATTATGGCTATTTTCTCATGGAATTGATTTTGAAAGATTTTCGGATGATGTCGAGGTTGGCAAAATTATAAGTGAATCTTTTTTTAAAAAAGAAAAACTAAAAGAAGTAGAAATAGGTAGCGCTAAAATTGATTTTATTAAGGTGAAAGATGAAATTATCGTAAATGAAATAAAAAAGTCCAAGAAACTTGAAGAAGCCCATATTTGGCAAACAAAATTTTATATTTATACTTTAGAAAAATTAGGAATTCACGCCAAAAGAGGAATAATTCACTACCCGAAACTGTTAAAAAAGGTTGAAGTGGAACTATTTGAAGATGATAAAATAAAGCTGAAAGAAGCTTTTTTAAAAATAGAAGAAATAAAGCATCTTGAGAAACCACCCGCTGTTCAAGAAAAACCATATTGTAGAAATTGTGCTTATTATGAATTCTGCTTTTCATGATGGGAAGAAATTATTACATATTTAAAGAAGGAAGAATTAAAAGAAGTCAAAATACGATCTTTATAGAAACAAAAGATGGTAAAAGACCTTTACCAATTCATGATATAGATCAAATATTTGTATTTGGAGAGATGGATTTAAATACTTCTTTTTTAAATTTCATAGGCAAAAATAAAATTGTTATCCACTTTTTTAATTACTATGGATACTACACAGGAAGTTTCATACCAAGAGAGGGAAATATTTCAGGAATCCTTACTGTTAAGCAAGTAGAACACTATTTAGACCACAACCGAAGAATTTATCTTGCTAAAAAATTTGTAGAGTCGGCTTTTCATAATATAAAGAGAAATTTCGAAAAAAGAGAAAGATTTGATGAAGAAATTGAAAAAATGAAGGAATTAGCAAAGGATATTTCTAATTGTACTACTATAAATGAATTGATGAGTTTAGAAGCACATATTAAAAAGATTAATTATAAATGCATAGAAAAAGATACAAATTGGGAATTTGAAAGAAGAAGCATCAGACCTCCGCATAATCCTCTTAACGCTATGATTTCATTTGGGAACTCTTTAGTTTATGCTCATATTTTAAAAGAAATATATGAGACACCGCTTAACCCTACAATCAGTTATTTACATGAACCTTTTGAAAGAAGATATTCCCTTGCCCTTGATATAGCAGAAATTTTTAAGCCTATTTTATGCGACAGGTTAGTTTTGAAACTTATTAACTTAAATATTATAAAAGAAGAACATTTTGAAAGATCGCTTAACTTTGTTTATTTAAAAGAGGAAGGAAGAAAGATATTTGTAAAACATTTTGACGATCTTTTAGAAGAAAGAATTCTGCATAGAAAACTAAAAAGAAAAATAAGATATAAAAGTCTAATAAAATTAGAACTTTATAAACTTGTAAAACATTTCTTAGGTGAAAAACATTATAATCCGTTAAAGGTTTGGTGGTAGTATGAAAATCATATTGATCTATGATATATCTTTGATAGAAAAGGAAGATCAAAAAAGATTAATAAAGGTAATGAAAATAGCAAGAAAATATCTTCATCATATTCAAAAATCAGTTTTTGAAGGTGACTTGACTTATGGCAAGCTAAAAAGACTTGAAAATGAAATACTTAATGTGGTGGACAAAAAAAGAGACAGTGTAATAATTTATACATTTCCTGACGGAGTTAATTTTGAAAGGCATATTTTAACCGATGTCGAAGACCTAACAGCTAATATTTTATAGATCTTTGAAAAGTGAATATTGGCGGGTAACTTTACAAATAGGGTTTTTGAACTTATTTAAAAGGTTGAGCTTTGACGCAAAATTTTGATAGGTTCATTTAGAAAATGCTTGATATTTCTTATAATCAAATGCGGTTTCAATCCACCAAAGAGGAATTTAAACACAAACAGGTCCTGCATAATAACTACTTTCAACCCAGTTTCAATCCACCAAAGAGGAATTTAAACTTTGATAGAAAACAAAACAAAAAAGAGGTAAATGGGTTTCAATCCACCAAAGAGGAATTTAAACGCAAAAAGGGTGAAGGTGATACCGAAAAGTAAAAGTGTTTCAATCCACCAAAGAGGAATTTAAACTTAAAACTTGAACCTTTAAAAGAACTTTCACAGGAAGTTTCAATCCACCAAAGAGGAATTTAAACATGTTTTTGGGGGACTGTGTTGTTATTTATGGATGAGTTTCAATCCACCAAAGAGGAATTTAAACCCACCTGCAAAAACAACACTTCCTACATCTCTAAAATCGTTTCAATCCACCAAAGAGGAATTTAAACTCTTCATTTTCAAGAACATATATAATAGGCATACTGTTTCAATCCACCAAAGAGGAATTTAAACCTGAAGATTTTTATAATAATACACCATTCTAAGCAAGTTTCAATCCACCAAAGAGGAATTTAAACGTGCTGGCAGTTCTAATGTATATGTGAATGGGAGGCGTTTCAATCCACCAAAGAGGAATTTAAACCGTTGTTTTATCTGCAGGTGAGGAATTGAAGCTTGATACGTTTCAATCCACCAAAGAGGAATTTAAACATTATTTAATGACCCAGCATTTTTTATTCTATACCTTCGTTTCAATCCACCAAAGAGGAATTTAAACCTATTCCTTGCTCAAATTCAACCGTCTTACTTTCAGTGTTTCAATCCACCAAAGAGGAATTTAAACGATTTTGATATGGATTATTTTTGGACTTTTGTTGGGTTTCAATCCACCAAAGAGGAATTTAAACTTTATATCATCAACTATCCTTCCTACATCTCCTACCGTTTCAATCCACCAAAGAGGAATTTAAACTCTCCCTCATCTCCTGAAATACACCAAGCCCCAACCAGTTTCAATCCACCAAAGAGGAATTTAAACGCCTTAGATCTTCAACAAAATTCATTAATTGACTGGAGTTTCAATCCACCAAAGAGGAATTTAAACTTGTATTTGCTTATAAAATTTTTCAAATGAGGATATTTGTTTCAATCCACCAAAGAGGAATTTAAACCTCGTGAAATTTCTCACATTCTCACATCACCCATCCGTTTCAATCCACCAAAGAGGAATTTAAACAATAGATACAGAAACTATACGTTAATCATGAGAGACGTTTCAATCCACCAAAGAGGAATTTAAACAGACGTAGCCGCTATCATTCTTGCAGTATCTTCCGAAGTTTCAATCCACCAAAGAGGAATTTAAACTTTGCAGATTTTTGTAGTAATATATCATTCGAAGCAGTTTCAATCCACCAAAGAGGAATTTAAACACTTCTTCTCAACTTTCTGTTTCTATTGTTGATGCTGTTTCAATCCACCAAAGAGGAATTTAAACATCTCCTTTCTTTTTTTTCTTTTTTCTGTTCATGTGGTTTCAATCCACCAAAGAGGAATTTAAACATCTCACTCACACCTTCAAATCCTACGCCAAATAGGTTTCAATCCACCAAAGAGGAATTTAAACGTGCTGGCAGTTCTAATGTATATGTGAATGGGAGGCGTTTCAATCCACCAAAGAGGAATTTAAACATCAAACGGCACAAATACCTCGTCCAAAATAAGCAAGTTTCAATCCACCAAAGAGGAATTTAAACAGGGCGTGGGATGTTATAAATGCTCTTTCGTATCTTGTTTCAATCCACCAAAGAGGAATTTAAACGTAGTGCAATTTTTTCTTGTTATATCTTCTTAACTCGTTTCAATCCACCAAAGAGGAATTTAAACGAAGGGGTTAAGAGTTATGATGAAGAGAAGAAATTTGTTTCAATCCACCAAAGAGGAATTTAAACGAGGAAGTAAAGAAAGAGTATAGGAGGAGGGCAAAGGTTTCAATCCACCAAAGAGGAATTTAAACTATAGTGCACAGCATTTTGAGGCGTTTGCGTATTATGGTTTCAATCCACCAAAGAGGAATTTAAACCCTGCCACTCAGGAGTTCTCACAATCGCCTCCTCCAGTTTCAATCCACCAAAGAGGAATTTAAACGTGGTTCTGTCTGTGTCTGTTCTTTTTTCTGTTCAAGTTTCAATCCACCAAAGAGGAATTTAAACCTCCAGTATCGTGGCATTTCAAAAAAACGATTTAAAGGTTTCAATCCACCAAAGAGGAATTTAAACAAATACTAGCTCCACTACCGGCTGAAGTTTGACATTGTTTCAATCCACCAAAGAGGAATTTAAACCTACTTCTAAATTAAACCAGACAGGAAACTGAACTGGTTTCAATCCACCAAAGAGGAATTTAAACTCAGGTAATCTCTTTTTCAAAAAGAAATGTAACCCCGTTTCAATCCACCAAAGAGGAATTTAAACCCGAGGAGATAAGTGAAAACGAACTAGCTCTTCTCACGTTTCAATCCACCAAAGAGGAATTTAAACAATGATTGCTTTAACAGAAAACGGGGATTTTGTTTTTGTTTCAATCCACCAAAGAGGAATTTAAACCTTCATAGCCTTCTTAAAATCAACCAAATTCTTGCCCCGTTTCAATCCACCAAAGAGGAATTTAAACTTCTTTTATATCATTTCTATTCCGTGCACTACTAACGTGTTTCAATCCACCAAAGAGGAATTTAAACATTTCCCCGAGTTATAGCAACTTTTAGAGACAAAAGTTTCAATCCACCAAAGAGGAATTTAAACATATATAGCAAAACATTCTAAAAACTCTTCTAAAAAGTTTCAATCCACCAAAGAGGAATTTAAACTACAATTTCCTTCTCTTATAAGGGAGAGAGTTCCACGTTTCAATCCACCAAAGAGGAATTTAAACCAAGACTTTTTGCCTCTTTTTACTCCGCTTTCAGTTCGTTTCAATCCACCAAAGAGGAATTTAAACTTAACCAGACCTCAAAAAATCTTGTAAACATAGATTGTTTCAATCCACCAAAGAGGAATTTAAACCTTATACAACTTCCATCCTTTATCTCTTACCTCCACTGTTTCAATCCACCAAAGAGGAATTTAAACTTCTTAGAAGAGTGGATAAGGAGTGATGGGTGTATTGTTTCAATCCACCAAAGAGGAATTTAAACTCTATTTTCATTTGTCAATTTTTTGACTGTGTTTTTGTTTCAATCCACCAAAGAGGAATTTAAACATCTACATCTACTTCTATCACCTTACCCTCAGCTACGTTTCAATCCACCAAAGAGGAATTTAAACTTTTTTTCAGAGTAAGCACACCAGTGAGAATTAAAAGTTTCAATCCACCAAAGAGGAATTTAAACACTTTAGAGTTTGCTTTAGCTAGCTAATAGTTAATTTGTTTCAATCCACCAAAGAGGAATTTAAACAGTGATCACAATATTAGAAGAAGAGTCATAATAAGTGTTTCAATCCACCAAAGAGGAATTTAAACGTGTTAAAACTTTTTAGGTTCAGCTATTCAAGAAGGTTTCAATCTACCAAAGAGGAAATTTAAACTTTAAAACACGGGCATGAATTTGGTTTTAAAACCCCTAAAGAATATTATCACTCAGCCTATGAGGTGATAAAAAAGCCGGATGAAGTATACATTGAAAGGGTTAAAGATAAAACCTTTTACATTTTTCGAAAAGGTGATAAAGTAGTAATATCAAGTGATGATGATCTTGCAATAAAAACTTATTTTAAGTTGAATAAGCCATTTGAAACCTTTTTAAAAGAGAGGAAAAGAGATGGACTTATCAAGGTTCTCTGATGAAGAATTAATTGAAGAATGGGCATTTAGTTTAGCATCTCAAGAAGCTATAGAAACTTTTTTTGATGATTATTCAGCAGAAGCAACCTTACCCTATCGCACTGAAATTCATAAAAGAGGTCTTGACAACCACCCAAAAGTTATAGAAGCAGATAAAAAGCTAATTCAATATGCTTTAAAAGAAAAGCCTTATCCTCCTGTTATAACCGATGATTATGAGCCACCTTTAGAATACTGGTGGTGGCACATAGATAAAATTGGAGAAAGAACCTATCCAGCCGAGCTTCTTCCTGAACACTTAAGAGAACTTTATTTACAAGGGTTTTAAATAGCCTTTTATTTTGGCTTTAAAGCCCCTCTTTTTAGGGGGTAAGTATTAAACCCTTACCCCTTTCATTTACAAGCGTTTACACATTATTTACATAGCGCTTACTGGCATCAGTTCTTATCTATAAGGAATTAATGTAAACAAATACCCGTTTACTTTGTTTATTTCTTGTTTACGAGCACATAGTGTCTCTTTTATTGTGTAAAAATTTCTCCGGGAAGGGCATGGTAGTTCTCCAATTCAATCTCGTTAAACCCCCTTAACCTCTTTGAGTTTAACCTCTCATTCATCTCTATAATCTTTCAGCTGATACTTCATCTTAAAATACTTCTATTACCTTTATCCTCCTTTTTATCTCCTTTGCTAATCTTTTAAGCTGATTAGTTGTATAAATAAACTGCCTTAGGGGATACTTTACCCCATCTTTCCTTTAATCTTAATATCCCCTCCTTAGCTTTTTCTTCTGTTTCTGCTCTGTATATCCTTTTTAAATCTTCTGCAAATAAACTTCTATCTTTTACCCGCACCTTATTTAAAGAATTCCTTACAGTATGTAATACACAAAGTTGCCATTCTGAAGACGGATAAACCATCTTTATGGCATTTTCTATCTCAGGTAAATCATTCCCCTTCAGACCCAAATAACCCAAAATCCAAGTATTTCCCTTCTTCCATCAAGCTTTATCCCCAAAGCTAAATAAACTGGTTCCTTTGCTACCTCATTTCGACGAATAGGTAAATAAGTTCCATCTAAAAATATTGCCAAATATTCCTCTGAAAGTGCTCTTTCTTTCCAACTCCTTACTTCATCTTCAGTCACCTTTATTAACCGAGAAATCTTTGAGGTAAATACATAAAGGGTAATAACAGCAGATGTAAGATCTAATTCAGCCCTCCTTCTTTCAGGAAGTATAGCAGGACGAAAACCACCATTCCTGACCCGAGGCACTTTTAAATTTTGAACCTTCCCATACTTTGTAAGTAAATCTCTGGTATAAAAACCGTTTGCATAATCTTCTATCTCTTCTAAATAAATTCTTCTTTCTTCAAGCATAAGCTTTTCTAAAAGGTTTTTAATAAGATTATTGACTTCCTGCTGAAAAAAGTTTAAAATTTCTTCCATAGGTTGTTTGTTAAAGTTTTAGTTTTTTCTTTCATGGTAGCTTCCCCTCTTTTCTGGTAGTTTTGAGTTATTAAGCATTGGGGAAGCTACCATGCCCATTTTACTTTTCAAGTTTTTACCAATTAATGAGACACTACCGACGGATGAAAGTAGGCCTATACCTTATTGAATATACTTTTTACTTTATAATTTTGTTGAAACCTGCCCTAGATCAAAAGGGATTGCGACTACTTATTTTTAAATAAAGGGGAATTTGAATGAAGGGGAAAGTTCAAGTAGAAGACCATGTTTTAGAGTATGGCAGTTTTGAGGGTGTTATTCCTGAAGGACAATACGGAGCAGGGGAGGGTTATTTTAAATCCTTTTCGTTTATTTTTAACTTTTTTAAGACGAATTCTTTTACTTTTGTTGCTGCATCAAAAGCTTCTTTAGCTTCTTCTATAGATGGAATATAAAATTCCTCAGGATATCTTACATCTACAGCATATTCTGTTAGACCTTCAGTAATTTCGTATAATCTTTCAAAATCTTTATCAATTTTACTACAAAGTTTAATCAAATATTCAATGGAATGGGTTCTACCAAATTCAATATCATGATTAATTAAAAAGGCTTTTAACATTTTTTCTACTGCTTGTTGACAGTGAAAGCATGCGGTATCAGTAATTATTTCTTCCTCAGGTTGAGATAAAAGTTTTTGAGCACTTTTATAATCATTTATAGCCTTAATTAACCATTTTTTAGCCTCTTCATTTATCATAATATTACTCCCTCTTTTACTGCACTTTTTATTATACTTCCGATTACATCTTTTCTTTTTTGAATTTCTTCTTCAGATTTAATTATAATATCCCCATCAATAAAATATTCTGCAAGTTCTTTTCTAATTAAATGAGCTAATTTCTGTCTCTCTTTTCTTGAAAGTCCCTTTTTAGTAACAATTAATAAATCCCAATCACTATATTTTTTATAATCTCCTCTTGCTCTTGAACCAAAAAGAATCAGTTTATCAATTTCAACACCAGCGGATTTTAAAACCCTTTCTATAACCTCTTTTATAATCTTCCTCTCCATTTCTTTTCTCAAAAAGAATAAATTTTAATTTTAATTATATATTAAAAATAGTTATTTAAAAATAATAGCCGAAATAAGTGCACCAACGAGGACTACATGAAGAATATTTATTTTTTTATAAAGAGCTAAAAAACTTGTTAAAGCTATTGTTAGTTTTAAAAAATCCCATTCTACTGAAGTAGCAAACTTAAAAGTTGCAAAAAGAAGTAAACCTGAAAAAGAGGCTAAAAGACCCTTTTTTGCTCTTAAAAAGATTTGTGAATTTCTTATTTTCTCAGAAATTTCAGAAGCAAAAGCCATTATTATAAAAGAGGGTGTGAAGACTGAGATTGTTGCTAAAGTAGCGCCTAAAAGACCTTTTAATAAATATCCTACGAAGGTTGCTGTTATTACAATCGGTCCTGGGGTTATCTGCCCAAGGGCAATTCCATTCATAAAAGTTTTACTATCAAGCCAATGTAGTCTATCTACAATTTCATGTAACATCAGAGGTACAGAGGCATATCCTCCTCCAAAGGCAAAAAGATCTATTTTCATCATGATCAAAGAAAGTTTGAAAAGAATTTTGTCCCAGAAATAAAGAAAAATTAAACCTGTAAATAGAATTAAAATAAGAATTAAAATACCTACAAAATTAAAATTTTTTGAGTTTTGGACTTTATGGTCAGAGGTACCTTTAAAAATTATTTGGGAAATAAGAAAGCAAGCTATAATTATCAAGAAAGGGCTAATTTTAAAAAGAAAAAGCAAAAAAGAAAAAATAGCTATAACTATCTCACCTACTGATTTAATTATAGGTTTTGCAAAACTTAAAAAAGCATTAGCAACAATGGCAACAACTATTACTTGTAGACCAGCAAAAATAGATATAGCCTCAGGAAGGTTATGAGTTTTGGCATAAATATATGATAAAAAAAGCATAAGCAGAAAAGCGGGAAGTCCAAAGGCTATAAAGCTAACAAGCCCACCTATAATTCCTTTGGTTTTAAATCCAACATAAGCTACAACTTGCATAACAGTTGCACCTGGAATTGCCTGAGCAAGTGCAATACCTTCCTGAAAGGTTTTATTATCAAGCCATTTTCTTTTTTCAACAACAAGTTCTCTAACATAGGCAACCATTGCTGGACCACCAAAAGCAGTAAGCCCAAGTTTTAAAAAGGAAAAGAACAGGGTTCTAATTTTAATAGATTTCATTTTAAAACTCCAGCTTTATCTATTGTATAGATAAATATAAATGAAAATTGAAGCAATCTAAAATTTTATTAAAACTAACCTGTTACCAAGAAGAATATACATACCAAGTTACTTTTTTATAGGGATCTAAAAAACTCTTGTTCAATCTACCTTTATTTAATCTTTCCTCAGAAATAATCTTATATCCCTGATTTAAAAAGATCAAAAGTTCTTCCTCCTTCGTTAAAACTTTAATGGGAGTTGGAGCATAAAAGACAATTATAGGGTTTTCTTTTTGCCAAAAAACTAAATGATCGCTTATTATTTCTTTTTTAATATTTTGAAGCTTATCAGAAAAGGTGGTTGAGTTTTTATAAGCTATCACCCCAAAAATTATTAAATTTGCCAAAAAGGGAATTAAAAAAAGCCTTCCTAAAAGGGGTGATGTAGGAAAATTTTTGATTAATATTTTAGAAATAAGTATAGCAAAGAATGGATAAATCCAAAGCAAATATTTATCATATTTTTTCCCAGTAAAGCTTAGCAAGATTATAGGAGCAAGAGAAATAGTTAGTAAAAATAGAAGCTCTTTATCTTCTCTAAGTTTAGAAAAAAGATTGAGAACTCGTTCTTTTAAATAAATTTTTTCTTTCCAAAAAAGATAAAAAAGAATAAGGAAGCAAAACCAGAAATTAAGCAAAAAGTGGTTAAAATAAAAATACCAAGGATCCTTAGCCTCTGAAACCAAACGAGCTTTGATATCTATGTTAAAAAACTCTTGAAAGACCCCTTTTCCAAAAGCAAAATATCCATAACCATACCAACTAAGACATATTACTATAAAAATAGACCAACCTAAAGGATTTAAGATTAGTTTAAGACCCCGTTTATTTTTGGTAAAAAGGCTATAGATCAAAAGTCCAGGAAGATAAAAAAGATTTAAAGGACCCCTAATAAAGATTCCTGCAGTCAAAAAAAGATAAAAAAGGTATTGGTAAAGTCTTTTTGGAGATTTAAATAAATAAAGATAAGAAAACCAAAACATCAAGAAAGAAAAAAGTACAAACAAAGGCTCTAAATCTATCCTATTAATAAAAGAAAAAAACCGAAAATTAGTAAGTAAAACTATTATAGAAAAAAAAGCACCTTGCCAATCTTTTTGATGAAACTCAATAAGGCTTAAAAAAAGCAAAGTATAACAAAGGATTGAAAAAACTCTTAAAGGAAATATTATACCTTCAGGATCAGAAGAGAAGGGTTTAACAAAAATAGAAGCTAACCAGGTATAAAGAGGTGGTTTAGTAAAATAGGGTTCTCCATTGTAAGTTTGAAAAAACTTAAAATTTTCTATATTTTCCTTTACTAATATAGCCCTTCTTAATTCTTGATAGGAAGAAGGGGGTTCAAAAAAAGAAAAAATTAAAGTAGCTAAAATGAGTAAACTTAGTACTAAAAAAATCCAAATTTTAAAATTCATAACACCTTTACAAGAAATTTTTTAGGTATATTTTAGTATAGGTTTAAACATTTTAAAAGAGTGATGAGTACTGCGAAGCTTAAAATAGCTATAATTGGCTGTGGTAAAGCAGCTGAAAGACATAAAAAAATTTATCAGGCTCTAAAAGATGAAGTAGAGGTAGTTTGTGTTTCTGATTTAGAAGAGGAAAAGGCTCAAAAATTTGCAGAAGCTCTTTCTGCAAAGTCATACACTGATTATAAAGAGATGCTTACTAAAGAAGATGTAGAAGTAGTTGATCTTTGCCTTCCCTCAGGACTACATGCCGAGGTAGGAGAAATAATACTTAAAGATTTTAAAAGACATCTTCTTGTAGAAAAGCCTCTTGCTCTTACTTTAAAAGAAGCTAAAAACTTGGTAATCCTTGCACAAAAATATCAGTTAAAGTTAGTTACTGTTTTTCAAAATAGAGCTAATCCTCCTGTAATAAAACTAAAAGAGGCCTTATCTCAAAATCTTTTAGGAAATCCAATTTTATTTTCAGCAAAATTTTATTGGAGTAGAGATCAAAAGTATTATAATTCAGCTTCTTGGAGGGGAACTTGGGCTTTAGATGGAGGTGCCTTAGCACAGCAAGGATGTCATTTTGTCGATATGCTTTATTATTTAGGTGGACCTGTTGAGAGCGTCTTTGCTAAAATGGGCACATATCTTGCGAACATAGAAGCAGAAGACCTCTTGGTTGGTATATTAAAGTTTAAAAACGGGGCTTTAGGAACAATAGAAGCTACAACGTGTTCCCGCCCTAAAGATTTAAAAGCTGAACTTGTAGTGTTGGGAGAAAAGGGATCTGCTATTCTTGGTGGTTTTGCAATGAATAAATTAGACTATTTAGCCATAGAAGGAATTGAAAATATAAATGAATTTATCTCTGGATTTGAAAAAAATCCTGATCATCCCTTAGGATATTCTCATTATACCTATCTAAGATCTGCAATAAAATATTTTAAAACTTCAGAGAAAGATCCGTGGCTTGTGGTTGGAGAAGAAGCTATCCCCTCTTTAGAGATTATTATAGGACTTTATGAGTCAGCAGAGACAGGAAAAGAAATAAAATTTCCCTTTAAGCCAAAAGCCTGTAGATTAGGTAAAAGATAAAATTTCTTAGGAAAGGAGCTCAAAAATGAAAAAAATTCCGCTTTTAGATCTAAAAAGATCTTGGGAAGAAATTAAAGAGGAGGTATATAAAGGTTGGGAAGAAGTATTTAGCACCATGAAGGTTTTAAACGGAAAATATCTACAGGAGTTTGAAAAAAATTGGGCTGAATATTTAGGGGTTAAATATGCTTTTGGTTGTAGTTGTGGAACAAGTGCTTTACTTATGGCACTTATAGCTTGCGGAATAGAGAAGGGGGATGAAGTATTACTTCAAACTAATGCTTTTATTGCTGATTTAGAAGCGATTCATTGGGTAGGAGCAACTCCCGTATTAGTAGAAGTAGATCCTAATACCTTTGGACCCCACTTAGAGGATCTTTATCAAAAAGTAACTCCTAAAACTAAAGCCCTTTTGCTTGTTCATATGTATGGACATCCTGCAGAAATGGATGAAATAATTAAATTTTGCGAAAAATACGGAATTATTCTTATAGAAGATGCTTCTCATGCTCACGGAGCAACTTATAAAGGTAAAAAGGTAGGAAGTTTTGGAAAAGTAGGTTGTTTTAGTTGCGGACCTGTAAAAAATCTTAATTGTATAGGAGATGGAGGAGTGGTAGTAACGGATGATGATGAAGTTGCTTTTAAGATAAAATTCTTAAGAGTACATGGACAGGTAGAAAAAAATCATTTTCATTTTTTCGGATTTAACTCAAGGCTTGATGAACTTCAAGCAGTTATTCTTAATGTAAGATTAAAAACCTTAGATCAAAAAAATGAAAAGAGAAGAAAAATAGCTAAAAAATATTATGAGGGACTTTCTGATATAAAAAACTTAACCTTACCTCCCCTTGATCCTGATTACAAACAAAGCGTTTATCATAGATATGTAATAAGAACTCCTTATAGAGATGAATTAGTTACCTTTTTAAAGGAGCGTGGAATAGGAACAGGTTATTATTATCCTATTCCTTTACATTTACAAAAAAGTTATCTAACTTTTTATAAAAATTCTATAAGTTTTCCTGTTGCAGAAAAACTTGCTAAGGAATCAGTTGCCATACCCATGTATCCTGAGCTTACTGATGAAGAAATAGAATACATTATTACTTGCATAAGAGATTTTTATAAATTTAAGATATTAATTTAGGGTATCAGAATTTTAATTGCTTCTGGAATAAAGTTAATAATTTCTGAGATCTGGGTTGCAGGAGTAGGGTAGGCTAAGGCGCCTGCTAATCTATTTGCTTTAGCTGAAAGAATACAAGCTTCTTCTGGTGAGTATCCAGCATAAATTAAAGCTGAAACTATACCGGTTAAGGTATCACCCGTGCCACCTATAGCTTCAAGTTCCGGAACAAAAGGCTTTTCTACAGTTGCTAAAACTTTTTGATTAAATACAATTCTATCTTTTTCACCCTTAACAAGAAGATAAGGAGGGGCATTTTTATGTTCATAAGCCCTTATTATTAAAGTTTCCACATCTTTTTCTTCAGCTAAAAGAAACCCTCTGGTATAAAAAGGATGAGGTGCCTTTTCATCTGCTAAAAAGGCTAATTCTCCTATATCAGGAGTAAAAAGGTCAAAAAAATTGGCATAACTTGCCATTTTGACAGCATACATAAACCCTGCATCAGCTATTAAAAAAGGTTTTCTAAGAAGTTTTTCTATAGCTAAAATCACCTTTAAACAACCATCTACCTCTGGAAGAATGTAATGAAAAGTAAGCACTTTAAAATTATATTTATGGATATTTTCAGCTAAAAACTTATAAAGTTCTTTACTTCCCTTTCCTTTCCCTATATCTCCTACAAGAAAGACAAATGGATTTGGTTTATTTAATACCTCGAGAGTTTTTATAGCAGAGGCAATAAGGGCTGTTGTGCCACGCTCTACAGGAATTTTCCATTTTTCTATGTTTAAGAATTTTTCTTCTAAAACCGGAGTTCCATAAATTAAGGGAATTTTTTCATCTGGCACGATACCTACTATTCCGAGCATAATAATTCTTTTGCTTTTTCAAAGGCTAAATGTAGGGCATAGCCACAGAGTGTATGAGCTAATTCTTTAGGAGAAAAAGAGTTCTTTAAACTTACTCCTAATAAAATTGAAGCTAAATAAGGAACATCCGGACATCCACCACCAGAAATATTAACAATAACTAAGTTTTTTTTATTTACTGTTATTTTCATATTAGCAGCTCTAACCATAAGATAATCTCCAAAATCCTTTACCTGGAAGAGATCTACAGGTTTTAAAATTTCATTTTCAGAAAGGGGGATAAAATCTAAAGGTTCTATTCCTTGAGTTTTTAAAAGGTTTAAAATTCCGGTTATTTCTATAATTGGTACTTCTATAGCAAGATCACATCCTTTTCTCACTTCAGGAGGAGGACCAACTACTTTTACTTTATAACCTTCTTTTTGTAAAACCTTTTCAGCCTTTATAACTTCAGAGGTGTTTTCAAAAAGCAAAAGCCCTGATTTTAATCTTTCAGATGGTTTACCTTTTTTAGATGAAAATAATTTATTTATCCATTTCATGATTTTCTAATAACCACTTTAAAACTATCAGGAAGTTCTTTAATTTCAGCTACTTCCCAGCCTAAGGATTTTGCAGCTCTAATTACATTTTCCCTTGCAGTTGGGTTGTCAACCCATATTTCTAACTCACCCTTCCCCAAAGCTTTAATAGCTTCTAAGGTGCGTAGCACTGGTTCTGGGCAGGAAAGTCCTCTGGCATCAACTACTTCTACCATAAACTTACCTCCTCTTTAATTTTAAGCTTTTTTAGTTCTCATAGTTAATCCTATAGCCAAGCATATTATAAAACCTAAGATTATAGCTTCTGGAGTATGAGGTCCGATACCTTTAGGTGAAGCAGCTAAACCAAAGTTATGAGCTACAGCTGCTCCTATTATCATGCCAGTAGCAAAGATAGCAGCATCTCCATCTCCTTCTCCAGAGAGAAAAAGCTGTCTTCCTGGGCATCCTCCTGCTAAGGCAAAGCAAAGTCCTGCTAAACTCATGCCTAAAAAATTCCATAATTGCATAGTGTGAGCAATAGGTTGATTTTCAAATCCAAGGTTAAATTGTCCTAAAATAAGATTAGTAACTAAAGCAAATAGGAAAAAGGAAGCTACCCCTGAGAAGAGATGAAAATCTTTAAAAAGGATTACATCTCTAAAAGCTCCCATAGTGCAAAATCTACTTCTTTGGGCAAGGACTCCAATAAAAAGTCCGA
The DNA here is from genome assembly GCF_000215975.1 of Thermodesulfobacterium geofontis OPF15. Taxonomy (NCBI): domain Bacteria; kingdom Pseudomonadati; phylum Thermodesulfobacteriota; class Thermodesulfobacteria; order Thermodesulfobacteriales; family Thermodesulfobacteriaceae; genus Thermodesulfobacterium; species Thermodesulfobacterium geofontis. The sequence goes on from NC_015682.1 coordinate 1,234,944, forward strand.
CTAAAAGGGAAATAAATATAGGTGCATGCTGAGAGCCAGGACCTTTAATACTAAAAAACAAAAATTCACCCTTGTTAGTTCCAGGATAAGGTGTATCTATTAGAAGTAGCACCAAACAGATTAGCATCAAAAGAGGAAAGCCCAAGCCAGCAGCTTTATAAGGAAAGCCTTGAGACCTTCCAAGAGAATATCCCATTCTAAAAAAGATGGTTCCTATAAAAACTCCAAAAATTAATCCTAATAGCCCAAAAATAGCATTTAAGTCTCCACCTGCAAGTCTAAGAATAGTTCTCCAAGGACAACCTAAGAAAGTTAATGCACCTATCATAGCAAACATTCCTAAGATAAATCTGATAAATGGAGCAGATCCCCCTCTTGGACGATATTCTTTAAATAAAAGGGCACTTAAAAAAGATCCTAAAACAAAACCTATTATTTCTGGTCTCATATACTGAACTACGTCCACTCTGTGAAAACCAAGAGCTCCAGCTATATCTCTTTCCATACAGGCTACACAAATTCCCATATTAGGTGGATTCCCCAATTTTTGAAGAAGAGGAGCTAAAACTCCAATAAAAGCACCTACTAAAATAATACCCCATCTGGTAGCAAAAAGGTTCTTCAGATAATTCATACCCACCTCCCTTTTTGCAAAAAATTTAAAATTTTTAAATAAAAATATGGGGAGTTTATTTTAAGTCAAATAGAAAAAATAAATTAATTGATGAACTATTTATTGAAAAATTTTATAATAGAAGTTTTAGCTTGATTAACTTTTTATTTTACTACTAATACTGGTAAAGCTCCGATTGAAAGAACCCTTTCAGTTACACCACCCATGAGTAATCTTTTAATTCCTGTTCTTCCATAAGTTCCCATTATTAAAAGTTCTGCTTCTATTTCTTTAGCTACCTCTATTATTTTTTCATCTGCTAATCCTTGTCTTAAAAATCCTTCAGCTTTTACTTCTTCTTCATTAGCTTTTTTAACAAGAGTTTCAATATATGTCTTTCTTTTTTCTAAAGCCTTTTCTCCTATTTCAGGAGCAACTGCGTATATTTCCATGGGTATGTCTACTACAGAGATAATAAATAACTTACTTTGATGTTCTTTAGCCAAAGCTAAAGCTTTAGAAAATGCCTTTTCAGCAAAAGGTGAACCATCAACAGCTACCAAAATCTTTTTAAAACCTACGTTTTTAGGATAAGGTATAACTAACACATCTACAGGGCTATAACCTATTACTCTTGCTGTAGTATTTCCTAAGAAAAAAGTTTTTAGTTTACTACCACTGCGCCCCATTATTATTAAATCGCAATTAAAGGCATAAGCTGCATCTACAATTTTTTCAAAAGGTTCATCTCCTTCTTCTAATACACATTTTGCAGTTATATTTTTTTCGTTTAAAACCTCTTGCACCTTTTTCATTAGTTTTTCATAAGGAGCATAGATTTTATCATATACATCATCTATAATGGTTAATCCTAAATCACCTAAATAAACCGGGGCAACGGTTACTACAACTGCCCAAGTACCTTTTTCTTGTACTAACTTAAGTGCCTCAAGAAAAACATGCCAGGATTGTTCTGAAGTATCTAAAGCTATTAAAATTTTCTTATAAAGTTTCATTTAGTTCCTCCTTGAATTAAATTAGTTGTAATATAAATAGAAAAAAAGAAGTTTCAATAGGCAAGGGAGGAAAAAATAGAGAGTGAGGAGGGAGGGAGAGAGATGATTTCCTCCCTTGCCTACCTATTTTCCTTTATCCCTTTAACCTTTCTTCTTTCAAAGCTAAAGCTTCGGCAGCTCTTAAGCGTTTTTCTTCATAAATTCCTGTAATTAAAGCCTTAAAGATAATGAAAGCGCCGGTAAATAAGCCTAATAGATTAATAGCAAAACTTATATTTTTAAAAATTGTTACCATTTGAGGAGAAAGTGTTGGAATCCATCCTAACTGAGAAAGATAAACTGGCATAGCCACAGCACGGCTTACTAAAATAATTAACATAATCACACCCATTACCAATTTTATCATGTAACCTTTAACATAAGTAGTACCTATAGCTCCTAATTGGACTCCAAATAAAGATCCAAGAAGTATTAACATAGCTAATCTTATATCCACAAATCCATGCCAGGCATATTTAAAAGTTCCTATAGCACCCATACAAAAAGCAATAACTAATTCAGTGCCTGAAGCAATAAGACTGGGGACACCTAAAAGATAAATCATAGAAGGAACTCCTATAAAACCACCTACAGCAATAGTTGCAGCAAGAAAACCTGTAGCAAAACCAAGAGGAATAGTAATTAAGAATGAAATTCTCTCACCAATACTTTTAAAATAAATCATTGTGCCTGGAATATGAATTTTGCGTAAAATTAAGGCAATTTTAGTGGGTTTTTCTTCATCATCTGCATTTATATTGCCCTGGTTTAACTTTTCCAAAGCCATAGATTTAAAAGCATCTTTTAATACATAAGATCCAACTGTAGCAAGGACAATAATAAAGGCTGTACTTACATATAAACTGGAACCAGCATCACCTAAGGTTTGTTTAATATACTGCTGAACCGTAGCTCCTACTAAAACCCCTGCCTCTGCTGAAAGACCCATAATAATACCTAACTTTACATCTACATGTCCAAATTTAGCCCTTTTTATAGCACCAACCAAAGCTTTAGGAAATTTGTGACACATATTAGAAGCTACCGCTACAATTCCGGGAACACCCATACTCATCATTGATGGAGTAAGCACAAAAGCTCCACCACTTCCTATAAAACCACTTACTAAGCCACCTACAAAACCTACAAATACAAGGTAAATAATGTGCCATAATTGAAGATCAATAAATTGGCTTGCTTGATTTAATACTTCGTGCATGGCTATTTCACCTCCCTTCTTTTTTTAGGTTCAATGCCTAAGACTTTCCAGAAATAATCCGTAAATGTGCCATGAACAAAAGAAAAAATAAAAGCTGTAAGGATAATTAAAAAAGCATAAACACCACCCTTAGTAAAATAAGGAGTATACAAATTTTGTTTAGTTAAAAGTAAATAATAAAGGATAGCAGATAAAAAACCATAAACTAAGGCTTTAAAAACCGGCTTTTTTTTAACTACTTCTACCACGGCACCCTCCTTTAGTAGGTTTTTATATTGCCATTCTTTCTCTAATCAAAATAAAAGGAATTCCCATCTTTTGCCAAAGTGTTTTAACTAAACGTTCCTCGTTGAGCTTTGTAGATTTAAAAGAGGGTTTTACAACCAGAAATTCTACCAATTCTACTTCAGAATGGTATTTAATATATTCAGTGATAGCTTTCCCCCACAACTCTTTTTCCTTTACTTGAGTAATCCTTAAAAGCAAACCCTCTTTTTGAAAAAGTTCTAAATAAGTTGATAATCCTTCAATTGGTTTTTCTGCTAATAAAAATACCTCTATTGGCAGATTTAAAGTTTTACTTAGATTTTTTATATAATCAAAAAGTTCCTGCCTTAAAGGATATCCCTCTTCTAAAACAAAAAGAATACGAGATTTTGACCTTAAAAACCAGCGTGCTGTTTCAAAATCACCTTCTTCAGCAAAAGTAATTGCAGTAAAAATATCTTCCCAGTTCCAGCTGGTTTTATGTTTTTTCTTTTTGCCAGAAATAGCCTGAGCTTCTTCTGCCTCCTTAGCCTCTTTCTTACCTAAAATGGCTCGGGCTGTTTCTGCCTCATTAGCCTCTGCAAATGTTATGGCAGTAAAAAGATCATCCCAGGTCTTTTTAAATTTACTTGACATTTTTAAATCCCCCCTTTTAACTTTCAAAACTTTTAAAAATTATTCTTATAAAAATTATTCTCAAAAAACGTCTAATTAACCAATTATTTCATCTTATGAAGAAAAGTTAAGAAAACTGTTTTAACAAAAATAATCAAATTAATAATTGGAACAAGAAGCGGACTAAGACAATGTAAAAAAGCTGGTTTGCCAGAAATAGCCTGAGCTTCTTCTGCCTCCTTAGCCTCTTTCTTACCTAAAATGGCTCGGGCTGTTTCTGCCTCATTAGCCTCTGCAAATGTTATGGCAGTAAAAAGATCATCCCAGGTCTTTTTAAATTTACTTGACATTTTTAAATCCCCCCTTTTAATTTTTTTATAAAAAATATTTCAAAATATGTGCCAAATTTAATCAATTATCTAAATCTATGAAATTACGTTAAAAATTTTATTTTAACAAAAATCTATTTTTGTTGAATTTTGCAATACATAAAACAGAGTTTTTTTAAAGATTTTGAAAATTTTTGAATTTAAGAAGACAAATTAATATTGAAAATTTCAACGGTAAATGTTATCATTAAACTATGAAAGCCTTACTACCTAAGAGTCTTAAACAGAAAGTTTTTCTTACTATTATTGTTGGTATTTTTTTTATAGGTTTTTTAGTGTTAGGGATTTATGAAACTTTTAAATCTATCAATTTTCTTTTAGTAAATAGTGAAAGAATTTCAGAATTTGTAGATAATATTCTTGAAGCCAGAAGATTTGAAAAAAACTTTTTACTTTATAAAAATATAGAAGATTTAGAAATGCTTTTACATCATGTGTTAAATTGTGAACAAGAACTAAAAACTTATGAATATGAAATTGGAAAGTTTCTGGGAGAGAGTTCTTGTCAAGAACTTAAGACAGTTTTAGAGAAGTATAAAAATATGGTTCTTTTATTAAAAACTAACAAGTGCTCAACAGAAAAATGCTTCGAAGATATCAGAGAAAGAGGAAGGATTTTAACTCAATATGCAGAAAGATTAAACAAATTAAAAAACCTAAAAGTAAAAGAAAGCTTAGATAATCTTAGAAAAATACTTTTAATAGCAGCTATTTTCTTATTGGTTTTAGGTATCTTTTATAGCTATTATTTATATATAAGCATTTCCCAACCATTAAAAAAATTAGATAACTATATACTTGAGATTAGCAAAGGAAAATTTTATACTGTTCCTCCAGTTTCTCAGGATAGAGAAATAATTTTGTTAGTAGAAGCAATAAATACTATGCTTGCAGAAATTGATAAAAGAACAAACTATCTTATTCAAACAGAAAAGTTGGCAACCTTGGGAACTTTCCTTTTTGGTTTAACCCACGAGCTAAATAATCCTCTTAATAATATTTATACTACTTGTCAAGTACTAAAAGAGGAATTAAAAGGAGGGAATTTTTCTCAAGAATTTATGGAAGATTTGCTTACTGAAATGGAAAAAGAAATAGAACGAATTAAAAGATTTGTAAAGGGAATTTTAGATTATTCTAAGCCTGGAGAAAAGAGAGAGATAGAACTAAAAGAATTGGTGGAAGAAACAAAATTTTATTTAAAAGGTGCTATACCTCACCGAATAGAAGTTAAACTTGAAATACCAGAAAATTTAAAAATTTGGGTTGATCCTCAACAGATGAAACAAGTTTTTATTAACCTTTTTAAAAATTCAATTGATGCTATAGAAAATGAGGGTCAAATAAAAATTTCAGCTGAAGAAAAGGAAAATCAAATAGTTATATATTTTTCAGACACTGGTAAAGGGATTCCAGCTGATATACTACCTAAAATTTTTGAACCATTCTTTACTACTAAAAGCGGTGACAGAGGTTATGGGATAGGAATGTTTATTGTTTATCATCTTATTAAAAATCATGGAGGCACTATAGAGGTAGAAAGTGAAGTAAATAAAGGTACTACCTTCATTATAAAGCTCCCCAAAAAGGAAATGGTTTAAGCTATGGAACAACAATTTAAAATTTTAGTAGTAGATGACGAGAAACTTACTTTAAAAAATTTAAAATATATCTTAACTAAAGAAGGATATGAAGTAAAAGCAGTTGATAACGGAATGAGTGCTTTAAATCTTCTAAAAAATGAAGAATTTGATTTAGTGATTACTGATCTTAAAATGGATATGGTTTCAGGTTTGGATATTTTAGAAAAATGTAAAGAATGGTATCCAGATACAGAGGTAATTATGATTACTGCTTATGGATCAATTGATTCTGCAATCCAAGCTATGAAATTGGGAGCCTATCATTATATAACTAAGCCTTTTAGACTGGATGAACTTAAAATATTAGTTAAAGAGGCTTTGGAAAAAGTAAGAATTAAAAAGGAAAATAAAAGATTGAAAGAAGAATTTGAAAGATTAAAAGGTACTGTAGTTCATATAATTACTCAAAATCCAGAAATGAAAAAAATTTTGGAGTTAGCTGAAAAGGTAGCTCCCACTGATTGCCCAGTTTTAATACTTGGAGAAACAGGTACAGGAAAGGAACTTTTAGCTCGTTATATTCATCAACATAGTAGACGAAAAGATAAAGTTTTTTTAGCTATAAACTGTGGAGCCTTTACAGAGGAACTTTTAGCTAATGAACTTTTTGGACATGAAAAGGGAGCCTATACTGGGGCGGTTTCTACTAAAAAAGGTCTTTTAGAGGTAGCTTCTGGGGGAACTTTATTTTTAGATGAAATTACTGAAATGAGTCCTACTATGCAAGTAAAATTTCTAAGAGTACTTCAAGAAAAAGAGTTTATAAGATTAGGAGGTACAGAACCTATAAAGGTTGATGTAAGAATAATTGCTGCTACAAATAGAGATATTAAAAAGGAGATTGAAAAGGGCAGGTTTAGAGAGGATTTGTATTATAGGTTAAATGTGATTTCTTTTAACCTTCCACCTTTATGCCAAAGAAAAGAAGATATTCCACTTTTGTGTTATTACTTTCTAAACAAATATGCTAAAGAAATGAACAAAGAGGTAAAGGAGATTTCAGAAGAGGCTATGGAATTACTTTTAAGTTATGATTATCCAGGTAATGTAAGGGAGCTCGAAAATATTATTGCTCGAGCTGTAGCTTTAACTAACTCTTCAAAAATAGAACTTTCTCATCTACCAGAAGATCTTAAAAAATTTAAAATATTTACATTTCGCAAAAAAAATTTTCCATTACCAACTTTAGAAGAACAAGAAAAGGAATATATTAAAATGGTTCTTAAGGAAGTAGGAGGGAATAAGACTTTAGCTGCCCAGATTTTAGGCATTGACCGTGCAACCCTTTGGAGAAAGCTCAAAAAATACTCCTTAGAAAATGAATAAATAATTTAAATCTTAAGAAATCTTATCAGCTTTTTCCTCTCAATAAGAGACTTTTCAGTAACTCATATCAAATTTTTTAAAATTAAAAAAAGAAAATGTGAAAAAAATACTATTTTAGTAAAAAAGATAGTTTCTACAGGTTTTTAGTTTACAAGCTTACGTTTTTAATTTATAATAAAGCAAATAATAAAAATGAAAAAAGAAGAGTATATTTTTAAACCTATCGGATATGTAAAAACCTCTGCTACTTCCATTCCAAGGCACTGGAGTTGTTCTGATGTAGAAGGAGAAATAATTTTAGATCCTGAATATAAAGAAGGACTTAAAGATATAAAACCAGGAGATAAAATAGTTGTTCTTTTTTGTTTTCATAAATCTCCCTCTTTTACTAAAGATAAATTAATCCAAAAACCTCCTCATAAAGATAAACCTACAGGGGTATTTAATACTTGTTCTCCTATTAGACCAAATCCTATTGGGCTTTCTGTATTAGAGGTTTTAGATATTAAAGATAATATCATAAAAGTTAAAAGGATAGATATGTTTGATGGGACTCCTGTTTTTGATATAAAACCATATAAGGCTTATTCAGAAATTGTTGAGAGGGAAGAAAATTAAAAAGGAGGAGAATGGAACAAGGAAAATTAATCCTCACCAACTTTCAGCTCTTATTGTACTTGCAAATTATGGAAGAGAAAGTTTTAATAATGTGATTATTCCTTGGGCTGCAGGATGTCAAACAATCGGGATATGTGCTTATAAGGAATGTTACTCAAAACCTCAAAAAGCTGTAGTAGGGCTAACGGATCTTTCAGCCAGAAAAAATGTTAGAAAACAGCTTGGAGATAATATTTTTACCTTTGCTATTCCTTTTGAAATGTTTTTGGAAATGGAAGAAAATATAGAAAGTAGCTTCTTATATAGAAACGTATGGAAATATCTTTCTAAGTTTTTATAAAATTTCAAAAAATATTCTTTTACCTCTGTTTTTATTAAAATTTGATGTTAAAATATGACAATTTTGGAAATCTTTTGGAAAGGAGTTAAAAATGGAGGAGAAAAAAATATTGCTTTCAGAGAGGGAATTGCCTACTGAATGGTATAATGTTCTACCTGATTTACCTGAACAATTACCTCCACCTATAAATCCAGCAACAGGAGAACCTATTAAACCAGAAGATTTACTTCCAGTTTTTCCTATCTCTCTTATAAAACAAGAAATATCTCAAAATAGATGGATCCCTATACCTGATGAGGTTTTAGAGGTATATAAATTATGGAGGCCTACTCCTCTTGTTAGAGCCTATGAGCTTGAAAAATATTTAAATACACCTGCAAGAATATATTATAAAAATGAAAGTGTATCTCCTACAGGAAGTCATAAGCCTAATACAGCAGTTGCTCAAGCTTACTTTAATAAAATTGAAGGGGTAAAGAGATTAACTACTGAAACCGGTGCAGGACAATGGGGTTCAGCATTAGCATTTGCATGTAATATCTTCGGTCTTAAATGTAGAGTTTATATGGTAAAAGTTAGTTATTATCAAAAACCTTTTAGAAAGTCATTAATGCATATATGGGGTGCTGAAGTTTTTCCATCCCCTACAAATTTAACTAACGCAGGAAGAAAAATTTTAGCAGAGGATCCTGATTCTCCAGGTTCTTTAGGTATTGCTATTTCTGAAGCAATTGAAGATGCTGTAACCAATGAGGATACTAAATATTCCTTAGGAAGTGTTCTTAATCATGTATTACTTCATCAAACAATTATAGGTCTTGAAACCAAAAAACAATTGGAACTTATTAATGAAAAGCCTGATATTTTAATAGGATGTGTAGGTGGGGGAAGTAATTTTGGAGGATTTATTTTGCCCTTCGTTCCTGAAAAACTCAAAGGTAAAAGCGAGGTTAAATTTTTAGCAGTTGAGCCTACTGCCTGTCCTACCCTTACAAAGGGTTTATATCTTTATGATTTTGGAGATACTGTAGGACTTACTCCCCTTCTTAAAATGTATACCTTAGGACATAATTTTGTGCCTCCTAAAATTCATGCAGGTGGATTAAGATATCATGGAGATGCACCAATTCTTTGTTATCTTGTTTATAAAAATTTAGTTGAAGCAGTTGCATATACACAAAAAGCTGTATTTGAGGCAGCAATTATTTTTGCTAAAACTGAGGGTATATTACCAGCCCCTGAGACTGCACATGCTATAAAGGCTGTCATTGATGAAGCTATAAAATGTAAAGAAACTAAAGAGGAAAAATGTATAGTATTTAATTTCAGTGGTCATGGGTATTTTGATATAAATGCTTATGATCAATATTTAGAAAGTAAACTTGAAGATGTTGATTATGCAGATGAAATGATAAAGAAGACCTTAGAAGAAATTAAAAAATTACCAGGTAATGTTTAATAATTTTTATATAGAATCAAGATAAAGCATTATATAGAACCCTAAGAAAAATCCTGCAGTAATTAATAGTTCATTATCTTCACCTTTGTATATTTCTGGAATTAGTTCTTTTATTGTAACATAAAGCATAGCTCCCCCTGCTAAACTCAATCCATAGGGAAGAAGGAAGAAAAATTCTTTAAAAAATAAAGCACCTATAATTACTGTAATAAATTCTGCAACCCCACTTAATATCCCCAGAAAAATGGGCATAAATCTTTTTTGTTGGAGACTTGCTAAAGGTAAAGCTACCACTGCTCCTTCAGGGGCATCTTGTATACCTATAGCTATAGTTGTAATAAGACCATCCTTTGTATCAAAAGCTAAACTGGTTCCTACAGCTAATCCCTCTGGAAGATTGTGTACAATCATAGCAAATATAAGAAGCCAAGCTAATTTAAATTTATCTTTTAGTTCTTGAGGACCTTCATATCCTTTAATTAAATGTTCATGAGGAATTAGTCTGTCAATTATTAAAATTAACATAATTCCTAAAAACATCCCTATTGCTGTGGGGAAAAAACTATTTGTTATTTTTATGGAAGGTAAGATTAAACTTGTAAAGCTTGCAGTAAGCATTATTCCTGCAGCAAAGGAAAGATTTAGATTTATACCCCAAGAAGGGATTTTCTTAGAGAAAATAGCTATTAAAGCACCTAAAGAAGTCATAAGAGTTAGAAATAAACCTGCAATAAGCATGATAATTATTAAGTTATTATTAGATATAATTAGAAACCAATTAATTAAGAACCTGAGAAATTCTTCTGGCATAATCTTTATCCTCTTTTTTAAATTTCAGTTTTTTAAATTTTTTATAATAAAAATTAGAAATAAATCAATTCTATATGTAAATTTTAATACTAAATTAAAAATATTAATAATAATTACTATTTTAAAAATTTTAATAAGAAATACTTGATTTTTCTTTAAAGTTTTTAAAAATTATAATATATGAAAATAAATTTTGAACAAGAGAAGATTTTTGAAGAACCAATTATTTTTCACTTAGTTGTAACTGCCAAATGTCAAGGTAAATGTAAAGGTTGTATTAATACTTTTTATGTTGCCTTTTATGGTGGAGAACCCTTATTAGAGTTGGATAAGATTTTAAAAGTAAAAAAGATTTTAGATAGTTATTATAATTTTAAATACATTATTTACACTAATGGTTTATTATTAAGAAATTTTATAAAATTTAAAGAGGAAGTTCTTGATTTTAAGTTTATAATCGTTTCAATTGATGGGAAAGAAAAACAACATAATATGGTAAGACCAAAAATTGATTATAAAAAAAATTTATCATAATTTAAAGTACTTTAAGCAAAAATTTAATAAAAATTCTATAATAATGCGGTCAACCTTTATATTCATTATCTTAGGGTAGGGGAGATAAGATTTGTTTTCCCTGGATATTTTACCGAGGTAGTTCCTTAATTAGATTTATTATTAAAATTGAAATTTAAGTCCTTAATTTTAAGTAATAAATTATTTTTAAGTAATTGTCGAAAAGGTTTTTTTCCAATTGACAATAGCTCCATTTAAAGCATCTATTTCCATTGATTTCCTATTTTTAAGATCGTAATACATGATTTTCCCATCAATTTCTGCTTTTTTATTGCCAAAGAGTCCTGTCATTTTAAGAGTTTTACCTTTAAGTAAGGATAAATGTTTTTCTTTAACAAAGGCATTTACTTGATGTCCTGCACTCTTTAGAGCTACAGCAAATACTGTACCAAGAGCTCCTAAACCAAAAATAAGAACTTTCATAATTTTATTTAATCTCTTGTTAAGATTTTCATTAATTATAACATTTTTTCTAAAACAACGAAGTTTAAAATAACTTCCGATAATATATATTATGTAAAATAACTCGAAATAAAAAACTGAAAATCTTTTAATTATTTTTAAAAATTTAAAAATTTAACGCTCAGACTTTTACAGAATTAATAAAGATAGAAGCCGAAGAAGAAAAATTTAACCTTCTCCTCCAGCTTCTTTAATTTCTAATACATGTTTATGATATTGTTCTAATGGAATGATTTTGAAAAATTTATTTAAATAGATATCAAAATTATCAAGAATATGTTTTGCCCATAAACTTTGAGTATAGTTATAATGTCTTGTTATAAGTTCTTTTAGTTCTTTTACTTCAGCTTCTATTAAAAGTTCCCTTAAAGTTACATAAGAATAATTGAGTCTATTTTCTAACTTACCATCAAGATTTAATACATAGGCATATCCTCCGGTCATACCAGCTCCAAAATTAAAACCTACATTCCCAAGAACTACCACTATTCCTCCAGTCATATATTCACAACAATGAAGACCGGCTCCCTCTATTACTGCTATAGCCCCACTATTTCTAATAGCAAATCTTTCTCCCGCTTTTCCAGCTGCATAAAGTTCACCACCTGTAGCACCATAAAGACAAGTATTTCCCATTATTACGTGATTTTGTGAATCCTCAATCCCTACAGGTTTTATAATAATTTTTCCTCCATACATACCCTTTCCTACATAATCGTTAGCTTCTCCAATTAAGGTTAAAGTCAATCCCCTATGATTAAAAGCTCCAAAACTTTGTCCAGCTGTTCCAAAAAAAGTCAAGTTAATAGTATCCTCTGGTAGACCTTTATCTTTATATTTCACAGCTATATAATAGTTAAGTCTTGTAGGAATACTTCTGTCTACATTTCTTATAGGATATTCTTTAAAAACTTTCTCTTCTCTTTCTATATAAGGAACTATTTCTTCTTCAAGTTTTTTAGCAAGCTCTGATCTTCTTGGATTATCATTTCTTTTTACTAAACACCTTAAGGGTTTGTCTTTAGGATAATCATCTATAAGGAATTTTTTTAGTTTAATTCGTTTAGACCCAGGATATTCCTCAAAAGTTTTTATTTCTAAAAGGTCTCTTCTTCCAATAATTTCATCTAAACTTTTGACTCCTATTTCGGAAAGAATTTCTCTAACTTCTTGAGCTACAGCTCTAAAATAAGCCATCACTTCTTCTACTTTGCCTTTAAATTTTTTTCTATGTTCACTATCTTGAGTTGCAATTCCTGTAGGACATTTATTAGTATGACAACTACGGCACATAATACATCCAAGAGCAACCATTGCAGCTGTTCCAAAACCAAATTCTTCTGCTCCAAAAAGCGCAGCTATAACTATATCTTTTCCTGTTCTAATAGCTCCATCAGTTTTGATAATTACTTTATCTCTAAGGTCGTTTTCCATTAAAATTTTTTGCGTCTCTGCAAGTCCGATTTCCCAATAATTTCCAGCATACTTGATAGAAGAATAAGGACTGGCACCTGTTCCCCCTTCTCCTCCACTAATTTGAACCAAATCAGCATATCCTTTAGCTACCCCAGCTGCAATTGTTCCTACTCCTGTTTCTGCAACCAATTTTACACATACTTTAGCTTTTGGATTAGCTTCTTTTAAATCATTAATTAACTGAGCAAGGTCTTCAATTGAATATATATCATGATGTGGAGGGGGAGAAATTAAGGTAACTCCTGGTTGAGAATGTCTTAATCTTGCTACGTAATCATTAACTTTATGTCCGGGGAGTTGCCCTCCTTCTCCTGGTTTTGCTCCTTGAGCTATTTTTATTTCTATTTCTTCAGCCGAAGCTAAATAAGTAGGAGTTACACCAAATCTACCAGAAGCAACTTGTTTAATAGCAGAATTTTTAATAGTCCAATATCTTTTAGGATCTTCTCCTCCCTCTCCTGAATTACTTCTCATACCTAATCTATTAGCAGCTTCAGCTAAAGTTTCATGAGCTTCGGGAGAAAGGGCTCCTAAGGACATAGCGCTTATCACGAATCTTTTTAAAATATTTTCAATAGGTTCAACCTCTTCTATTGGTAAAGGTTTTTCTGCTTTTTTATAAGTTAAAAGATCTCTTATGAATACAGGACGGGTATTATTTGCAATTTTGGAAAATTCTTTATAATCTTCATATTTTTTTGTTTTTAAAAATTTATGTAATGCCTTTATTAAATAAGGGGACCAAGCATGCCATTCTCCTCCCTTTTTAAATCGCATCTCTCCCCCAATAGGGATTTCGGGTTTTTCATGTTCAAAAGCCCATTTATGTCTTTTTCTTACACTTTCTTCAATTTCTTGAATTCCATCAGCTTCTAAAGTTACTGGAGTATCAGGAAAATACTTCTCAACAAAGTCTTTATTTAGACAAACTGTTTCAAAAATTTTCCCTCCGTGATAAGAATTTAAAGTTGAAATACCCATTTTGGAGAGAATTTTTAAAATCCCAGCTTCTAAAGCTTTTTTATAATTTAAGATAGCTGTCTCAACTTCATTTTTGATTTCTCCTTTTTCACAAAGCTCACGAATAATTTCATAAGCTAAATAAGGATACACAGCACAAGCTCCATAACCTATAAGACAACAAATTTGATGAGTGTCTCTTGCTTCTCCTGTTTCAATTATTATGGAGACTTTTGTAACCAAATTTTTTTTCCACAAATAATGAAAAATTCCTGAAACAGCAAGCAAGCTCGGGACAGCTATTTTATCAGAAGAAATGTCTTTGTCCGAAAGTACAAGTATTTCGGTACCTTCTTTTACTAATTTTTCAGCTTCTTTAAAAAGTTCCTCTAATCCCTCCTCTAAAGTTTTATCCTTAGAAAAAAGAATAGGAAGTTTATTAACTTTAAATTGTTTTTGTTCTAATATAGCTAAAAATTCTGAAGGAAGCAAAATTGGACTATCTATTTGGAGTTTTTTAGCATGAAAAGCGGTTTCCTTTAAAAAATTACCTTTACGACCTAATGCCATATATAAAGACATTATCTTTTTTTCTCTAATGGGATCTATAGGAGGATTGGTAACCTGAGCAAATTTTTGTCTAAAATATTTAAAGAGTAAAACTGGGTTTTCAGAAAGAGGAGGAATAGGTGTGTCGTTACCTGCAGAGAAGGTAAGTTCACTTCCATTTTCAGCCATGTATTTAATAACTTCATTTATATCTTCTTTAGTATAACCAAAAGCTACAAGCTTTTCCAAAAATTTGTTCTCTTTTTTAGTAAAGAAAATTTTATTTTTAGGAACAAGTTTAGAAAGTCTTACAAGGTTTTTTTCAATCCAATCTCTATAAGGTTTAGAAGAAGCAAGTTCTTCCAAAATTTCTTCAGTCTTTTTAATAATTCCTTTTTTTAAATCTACTAAAATACTATCTCCAGGACCTAACCTACCCTTTTCTTTAATCTTTTTATTTTCCAAATCAATCATTCCCACTTCGGAACCTAATATTACAACTCCATCTTCAGTTATAATGTATCTACAAGGACGTAATCCATTTCTATCCAAGTGTGCTCCAATAGTTTCTCCATCAGTAAAAGCTATTGCTGCAGGTCCATCCCAAGGTTGCATCATAAAAGATTGGAATTCAAAAAATAAACGGACCTTTTCTGAAATATCAGGAACGTTTTCCCAAGCAGGAGGAATTAACATATTTATAGCATGGATAGGAGAATATCCAGCTAAACAAAGCAATTCAAAAACTCTGTCTAAGGATGCAGAATCGCTTTCTTCAAGAGATACAAGAGGATCTATTAATTTTATATTTTCTCCAAAAAATTCATGCTCCAATTCATTTTGTAAAGCTAAAATCCAATTTCTATTTCCTTGCAAAGTATTTATTTCTCCATTATGAGCTAAATATCTCAAAGGTTGAGCAAGTTTCCAATTAGGTAAAGTATTTGTAGAATAGCGCTGATGAAATAGGCATAAACTGGATTCTATAGATTCATCTTTAAGTTCAGGATAAAATTTGTCCAATTGAGGGGCTACAAACATTCCTTTGTATACTAATGTTTTAGAAGAAAGAGAAGCTATATATACGTCATCCATTAACTCTGGATCTTTTTCAATTTTTCTTCTTAAAATATAAAGTTCTATTTCAATTTTATTTTTTTCAAGTTTTTCGACATCAAGTAATAAATGATAAATTTTAGGCATAGTTTTTAAAGCTGCTTCACCTACTGCTGAGGTATCAACTGGAACTTCTCTCCAAGCAATAAACTTGATAGGTGTATTCTCAATATACTTTTCAATTTTTCTTTTTAAATCTTCCTTATATAGAAAAACTACACCTACAGCTAAATTATTTATATGAGAAATTTGAAGTTTATTTTTTTCTAAATATTTTGAAAAAAATCTACGTGGAATTTTTATAAGAATTCCTGCTCCGTCACCTGTTTTCCCATCTCCCCCGATAGCCCCACGATGTGTCAAATTTTTAACTGCTTCTAATCCCCATTTTACAATTTGATGACTTTCCCTATTTTTAATATCACATACAAAACCTACTCCACAGGAAGAATGGTCTAAAATTTTCACCTTATATCATCCTCCAATAACCTTTATTAGAAAAATATTGAAATTATAAAATTAAATTTTAAGAAAACAATATTCCTCATAAATTTAAATTTTGGGAAATGATGGCAAATTACGCTTGTGTTTGCTTCTTTTTATTAGGTTTTCTACATATATAATTCTTTCTAAGGGGATATTTAAATCCTTAGCTATATCCTTCTTTTTCATTTTTAAATCTATTAATCTATAAAGAATTTTATCAAGAAGATCATATTCTATTCCCAATTCATCTTCATCTGTTTGTCCTTCCCATAAACCTGCGGTAGGTTTTTTTGAAATAATTTTTTCGGAAACTCCCAATATTTTAGCTATCTCTTTTACTTCAGTTTTATATAAATCCAAAAGGGGAGCTATATCACTTGCTCCATCACCCCATTTAGTAAAATATCCTACTAAAAATTCAGTTTTATTTGAGGTACCTAAAACTAAATATTTTTTTGCATTAGCAATTCCATAAAGAATAACCATTCTACTCCTTACCATTAGATTACCCTTAGTTATTTTATCTATTTCAAATCCTAAAGCTTCTTCAAATTTATTAACTATCTCTTTTATACTTATTATTTTATAATCAATGTCTAAATTTTTACATACAAAAATTGCATCTTCAAATTCTTGATTTTGATAATAAGGCATTATTACTCCTAAAACTTTTTCTTTGCCTAAGGATTTAACAGCAAGATAAGAAGCTGTTGCACTATCAATTCCACCACTTACCCCTAACACAACGCCTTTAGCTTTACTTTCTTTTACTTTTTTTCTTATAAAATTAACAATTTTTTCAATTACAAAATAATAATCAAGATTCCGCATAAATATTTTCCCCAAAATATCTGGCTTCTCAAAATCTTATTACAAAATTTATACCTGTCAAATTAATATTCCGATTTTTTTTCTAAAACTTTTTTATAAAATAAGCTATTTTTGTTAAACAATTTTGTAGTAAAATTTGAGAAGAAAATCAAATAAAACTAAATAGAAAAAGGTGTTGTTACAAAATTGTTACTTTTAACAATTTTGTAATAATGATTAAGACTGAAAAAATTTGAAATATCTAATAAGAATTTATAGGCATAGATTTTGATATTTAAGAAAATTTAGAAATTCTTAAAATTAAAAGAGGAGGGTTTATATGTTTCAAGAAAAGCCAAGGGATAAAAAAGATGTGATGGAATTGGTGAAACAGTATGATGTTAAATTTGTAAGATTGTGGTTTACAGATGTTCTTGGACAATTAAAGAGTTTTGCTGTACCTGTAGAGGAATTAGAAATGGCTTTTGAAGAGGGTATGGGATTTGATGGTTCATCTATTAGAGGATTTGCAAGGATTGAGGAATCGGATATGATTGCTCGACCTGATCCTACTACTTTTGCTATACTTCCATGGAGACCCAAAGAGAAAGCTGTAGCCAGAATGTTTTGCGATATTTACAATCCCGATGGAACACCTTATGAAGGGGATCCGAGATATGTTTTGAAAAAGAATTTAGAGAAAATGAAAAAAATGGGATTTACCCATTTTTATATTGGTCCTGAACTTGAATTTTTTTATTTTAAAAGTGATAAAGCTCCAGAAATTTTAGATAAAGGTGGTTATTTTGATTATCCTATGGATGCAGCTGAAGACCTAAGAAGAGAAACTATTTTTTGTTTAGAGCAAATGGGAATCAGAGTTGAATATTCTCATCATGAGGTAGCTCCATCTCAACACGAGATAGATTTAAGATATGCTGAAGCTTTAGAAATGGCAGATATTGTAATGACTTATAGAGTAGTGGTAAAGGAAGTTGCTAAAAAATATGGAGTTTATGCTACCTTTATGCCTAAACCAATTTTTGGAGTAAACGGAAGCGGAATGCATACTCATCAATCTTTATTTATAGGAGATAAAAACGCCTTTTTTGATCCTAATGATCCTTTTCATCTTTCTGATGTAGCCAAAAAATACATTGCAGGGTTATTAACCCATATTAAAGAAATAACCTTAGTGTTAAATCAATGGGTAAATTCTTATAAAAGACTTGTTCCTGGTTATGAAGCTCCAGTTTATATTGCCTGGGCAAGAAGAAATCGTTCAGCTCTTATAAGAGTTCCTATGTATAAACCTGGTAAAGAAAAGGCAACACGTATTGAGTTAAGAAGTCCTGATCCAGCTTGTAATCCCTATTTAGCTTTTGCCTGTATGCTTGCTGCAGGACTTGAAGGTATTAAAAAAGGATATAGATTACCTGATCCCATTGAAAAAGATATTTATCATTTAAGTGAAGAAGAAAGAAAAGCTTTAGGAATAGATAATCTTCCTGGAAGTCTTGGTGAAGCTATAGAATATGCTGAAAAAAGTGAATTATTAAAAGAAACTTTAGGAGAACATGTTTTTAAAGAACTTTTAAATAATAAAAAGCTTGAATGGGATGAATATAGAATTCAAGTTTTTCCTTATGAAATAGAAAAATATTTACCCATTTTATAAAATGCATATTCACAAAAACTATGACTGTATGAAAAAGAAAGAAATAAAAGCAAAGTATTTAGTGAGTGAAAAAAATTATGAATGCTCTTGAAAGAAAGAATGCGGAATTAACAGCTCTTCTTGAAATAAGTAAAATTTTGAGTTCATCCTTTGAACTTGAAGAAAATATCTACAGAGCACTTAAAGTTCTTTCTGATTCTCTTCATATGACAAGAGGTACTGTAACTCTTCTTGATCCAGAAACATCAGAATTGAGAATAGCTGTAGCTTATGGTCTAACAAGAGAACAAATAGCAAGAGGAAAATATAAAATAGGAGAGGGTATCGTTGGAAAGGTTGTTGAAACAGGTTCACCCATTGTTGTCCCTGATATCGGGAAAGAGCCTTTATTTTTAAATAGAACAAGAGCAAGAATTAATAAAGATAACATATCCTTTCTTTGTGTACCCATAAAGATAAATGAAGAAATTCTTGGTGTCCTCTCTGTAGATAAAATTTTTGATAAAAGTATAGATTTTGAAGAGGACTTAAGGGTGCTAAATATTGTAGCTACCCTTATTGGACAGGCAATTAAACTTTATCGGAGGTTTTCAGAAGAAAAACTTAAAAGAGAGGAGCTTACCTTAGAGCTTAGGAATCGCTTTAGCATTCAAAATATTATTACTGTTTCTGATAGGATGCATGAAGTTATAAAGACTGTAATTAAGGTATCAAAAAGCAAGGCAACAGTATTACTCAGGGGAGAAAGTGGAACAGGAAAAGAGCTTATCGCTAAGGCAATTCATTTTGAAAGTCCCAGAGCAAAGGGACCTTTTATTGCTGTTAATTGTGCTGCTATTCCTGAAACCCTCCTTGAAGCAGAATTATTTGGATATGAAAGAGGAGCTTTTACAGGTGCAGTAACAGCAAAACCAGGTAAATTTGAACTTGCCAATGGGGGAACCCTCTTTCTTGATGAGATTGGAGAAACGAGCCCTGCCCTTCAAGCAAAACTTTTGAGAGTGATTCAAGAATATACCTTTGAAAGACTTGGTGGTACAAAATCAATAAATGTTGATGTTAGAATAATTGCAGCAACAAACAAAGATTTAGAGGATATGGTAAAGAAAGGACTCTTTAGGGAAGACCTTTACTGGAGATTAAATGTAGTTTCCATATTTCTTCCACCTTTAAGAGAAAGAAAGGAAGATATACCCCTACTTATAGAACACTTTCTAAAGAGATTTAATAAGGAATATGGAAGAAGAATATCTATTTCTTCTCAGGCGATGGAGAAACTAATAAGATATTCATGGCCTGGTAATGTTAGAGAACTTGAAAATACTATTGAAAGACTCGTTATCCTTGCTGAGAAAGAAGAAATTACTGTTGAAGATCTTCCCATTCATATCAGGTCCGAAATGTTAAAAACTCTTAATCCTAGTAATACCTATTCTTTAAAAAAAGAAATTGAGGAATTAGAGAAGAGAAGAATAGAGGAGGCTCTAAAAAAGTGTGATTATAATCAAGCTCGTGCTGCTCGCTTGCTTGGTATTACCCAAAGACAAATTGGGTATAAAATAAAAAAATATAAAATTTTAATTCCTTCATTTCGAGCTTTTGCCTCTCTTCAAGTAGGAAACATTAAGTAAAAAAGGTCTCGTAAAACAGATCCGCTCTTAGACGGTATCTTGGATAAAATTTTTCTGTATTTTTTAATATTTCTTGTAAGTCTTCTCTATCCTGAAACCATTCCTTTATGATATCAGGCGTAACCTCTATATGGAACTGAAGAGCATAGGAATTATTATACTTAAAAGCCTGATTAGGATAATTCTTTGAACTTGCAAGCTTAACTGCACCTGATGGAATATCAAAAGTATCTCCATGCCATTGTAAAACCATAGTATAACCAATTGGCTCAATAAGTTGTCCAAAGATCTTATCTCTTACTCCATTAATAGTTGGTTCAATTGGTAACCAACCAATCTCCTCCTTATGTCCTCGATATACTTTTGCACCAAGAACATAAGCTATTAATTGAGCACCAAGGCATATGCCAAGGACTTTTTTATTCATCTTAAGAGCCTTTTCTATTGTACTGGCTACATCTTTAAGGAAAGGATATTGCTCCATTTCATAAACAGCCATAGGGCCACCCATTATGACAATTGATGAGAAAGTATTCAGGGAAGGAATTGGCTCACCAAGGCTTGCCTCTACAACTCTAAAAGAAATATTATTGTTTTTCAAAAAATCGAGAATTGTTCCTGGTCCTTCCGAAACAACATTTTTTATAATTAAGACTTTCATAATAAACCTCAATTTAGTATCTTTTCAAAATATTGCTAGCTTTTATCTTGGGTCAGAGAGCCTCTTTACCTCTCTGTCCCGTTCTTATTCTAATAGCATCTTCAAGATTAAATATAAAAATTTTACCATCTCCTACCTCTCCTGTCTTTGCCTTTTCAATTATTACACTAATCGCCTTTTCTACAAGCTCGTCGTTCAACACTATCTCTATCTTAATCTTGGGTATAAATCTTATTTCATACTCTCTTCCTCTGTATATTTCCACAAATCCTTTTTGTCTTCCAAATCCCTTTACTTCTGTAATGGTCATACCACAAGTTATTCCTGCTTCAGAAAGTCCCTGAACAACCTCATCAAATTTAGTAGGTCTTATTATTGCTTCTATTTTTTTCATCTTAAAACCTCCTGCAATTTTTATGTTAAGTTTTGCTTAATACCTTTTGGGTTATATTATAAAGTTGTAGCTTGCAAAATAGAGAGGGACAGGGACTCCATTTTTTGTAGGCCTTTGAGCCTCCAAAGGAGTATGTCCCTCTGTCCCTCAACACCCGATAAGTTGGTTGGGCTAAAAAAGCCCCAGCTACTCGGGAGGATGGTGTGAGGGACTTCAAAAATCTTAAATCGGAGGTAGCAAAATGCAATACTACGTAGGTATTGATATCTCTAAAGATTCTTTTCATTTCTGCATCCTTAATAACTCTGCTCAAACCATTGCTTCCGGCAACCTCCCTATGTCCCTTGAAGGCTTTAAATCCCTCCTTAACACCCTTAAGTCTCTCCCAGAGCCAGTTGTTGTCATGGAATCCTCTGGTAGATTCCATATCCCACTTTATCTTTTCCTCACCGAAAATAACATCCAAACTTTCATCCTTAACCCTAAGATCGTACGCAGATTCTTTGAGTTTATCTCTGCTAACAATCCCTCTAAACAAGATAAAAAAGATGCCAAAATCCTTGCTCTCTTTGCTCTTAGTAACCCCCAATTCCTTAAATCCTATCCTAAAAACTCTGAACTCCGTACCCTTTCCCGTCTCATCCAAAAACTTAAACATGATTGCTCCCGCAAAAACCTAAATCAAATACGCTCTTTCCTGATCTCCCCAGAAGCTGAAAAACACTTCAATATCTACTCCCACTCCTTCCTTAACATCCTCCTTGAATACCCTTCTGCAAAAGCTATCAAAAAAGCTAAACCCTCCGAAATCTCCGAAATCATTAAATCCTCTATACAAAAGGGTAAATCCCCATCTTTCACCCCTGAAGAACTTATCTCCCTTGCTAAATGCTCCATAGGTGTCGATGACCCCTATCTTTCTCAAACCCTCGTATTCTACATCGAAAAACTCTTCTTCCTTGAACCAAGAATTAAAAAGCTTGAAAACATGCTTATAGAAAAATTGGATGAAAACCAACAAGAACAAATTAAATTCATTTCCTCTATAAAAGGTATTTCTCCAAAACTTGCAAGCCTCTTTTTGGTTGAAATCGGAGATATAAAAAGATTTTCCAATGCAAAAAAGCTTATAAAGTATGCTGGCACAGATCCAGTAATAAAACAATCTGGTAAGTATAAAGTCAAGATGAGTATATCTAAGCAAGGTTCGAGCTTCCTCAGAAATGTTCTTTTCCAAATGGCTGTAGGTGTAGTAAAATGGAATTTTTACTTCAGGTCTTACTTTTTGCGTAAGAAGAAAAATTTTGGCAGTTATAAGAAAGCAATGATAGCAGTTGTAAACAAACTCGTAAGAGTCATTTATGCAATTTGTACAAAAGGAACCTTCTTTAACCCTTCTTTTTCTAATTTCCCTTCTCAGGAGGTCTCTCATGTTTAATTCCTATTTCCTGATAGTTGACTCCTTTTCTTAATTTCAATTAAAGATACAAAATCTATGCCTATTTGTAAGTAATTGTTTTTTAGATAGTTTTTATAAAAGGACAGATTACAAAATTGTGTTTAATTACAAATTTGTCTGAAATTAATCATTTCAGTAAAAATATATCAAAATTTTGAAAAAAATAAAATTATTTTCCTAAAAATTTCTAAATTCTATTTATTTTTTAAATAATTTATTCTTGATTTATAAATAAAGTTTTGTTAAAATTCTGAAAATTTTTTATTACCACTAAACCTTAAAAGTGAGGTGGATTATGTTTTTAAACATACTTTTAGTCATTTTATGTTTTATTTCCTGTTTGGTAGTAAAAGCTTATGGAGCTGGTATTGCTATCTATGAGCAAGGAGTAAGTGGAATTGGGAATGCCTATGCAGGAGCTGCAGCTTCTGCTGAAGACGGAAGCACCATTTTCTATAATCCTGCAGGCTTAACCAAACTCACTAAACCAGATGTTTCTCTTGGAGCCCATGTGATTATACCTAACGCTCATTTTAAAAATACAGGCTCTATAGGATATAACCCTATTACCAGATCTACCTACCCTCTTACTGGAAATAATGGGGGCAATGCAGGAGTAACAGTGGTAGTGCCTAATTTTTATTTTTCGGCTCCAGTAAGTGAACGTTTAGTGTTAGGTTTAGGAGTTAATTCTCCTTTTGGGCTTCAGACTGAGTATGATAAAAACTGGGTAGGTCGTTATCATGCCATAAAATCTAAATTTATAACTATAAACCTTAATCCAACTATTGCTTATAAAGTAACTCCCAAATTTAGTTTAGGCTTAGGAATAAACTTTCAGTGGGCAGAGGCAGAATTAACTAATGCTTTAAACCCTATTGCTTTTTTAAGATTTGGAGACATAACTACTCAAGATGGTTTTGCTAAATTAGAAGGGGATGATTGGTCCTTTAATTGGAATGCAGGGCTTCTTTATGATCTTTCGGAGAAAACCAGAATTGGTCTTTCTTACCGAGCTAAACTAACCCATGTTTTTAGAGGCGAGGTTAATTTTTCAAACATTCCTTCAAATTCAACAAATGTCTTTAAAAAAGATGATGCTAAGGCAAGACTTAACCTTCCTCCAATGATTTCTTTTAGCGGGTTACATAAAATAAATAAAAACTGGACTATCCTTGCAGATGTTACCTGGACTGGCTGGAGTAGGTTTGAAGAACTAAGGATTAAGTATGAGACCCTCATTACAGGTGATACAGTTATTACTACTAAATGGGAAGATTGTTTTCGTTACTCCCTTGGACTCACTTATCAACCTAATTCCAAATGGACTTTTCGCACAGGAATAGCCTATGATGAAACTCCTATATCTTCTGATAAATACAGAACCCCGAGAATACCAGATACTGATAGATTTTGGTTAGCCTTTGGGTTAGGTTATAACCTTTCTGAAAATGCAAAGTTTGATTTAGGCTATGTGCACATTTTTTTTAAAAAATCTCATATAGACAAAGACCCGGTGAGAGAAGATCTTTTAAGGGGTGGATTAAAGGGTTATTACCGTGGGCATGTTGACATAATAAGCGTACAGCTACGTTATAATTTTTAAAACTTTAGAATAAGGTTAAGAAAGATGCAACTTCATGAAAAATTTATTTATACTGCTAAAACCTATTCTAATAAAATAGCTATTGTAGATAAGCTGATTGAAAAAAGATTTACCTACCAGCAAACTTTAATTGCAAGCCTTATTTTTTCTCGAAAAATAAAAAGGTTTAGAGAGCGGTTAATAGGGATTATGCTTCCAAACTCTGCTGTGGCTATTTTTACCGTTATAGGAACTCTTATGGCAGAAAAAATTCCTGTGATGCTTAACTATTCTACTGGAGCTGAATATAACCTAAAATATGCCAGAGAAAAGTGCAATTTTCGTACTGTGATTACTTCTCAAAAATTGCTTGAAAGGGTAAATTGCCCAATATTAGAAAACATGGAATTTGTAGAAAATTGGATAGAAGAGATAGACCTAAAAGAGAAAGTTATAGCTTCTTTTATCTCAAAACTCCCCTTAAAGTTTTTGATGAGCTATTGTGGTGTTGATGGAGATCCTGAAAAAACAGCAGTTATTTTGTTTACCAGTGGAACTGAGAAGGATCCTAAAGCAGTAGAATTAAGTCATAAAAACATTCTTAGCAATATAGAAGGCTTTAGCCAAATGGCTAAACTTACTGAAAAAGATGTCATCATGTCTATTTTACCTTATTTTCATGTGTTTGGACTTACAGTAAATCTCTGGACCCCTCTTTATCATGGTATGACCTTAATTACCTATCCAACACCGCTTGATTACCAAAAAATATGTCAGATTGTCAAAGGAGAAAAACCTACACTTATGGCAGCTACTCCCAGTTTTTGGTGGGGATACCTTAAAAAATCAGAACCAGGTACCTTTGACAGCTTAAGGCTTATGATAAGTGGTGCAGATAAATGTCCTCAACCCCTTAGAGATACCTTTTGGGAAAAACATAAAAAACTTCTTTTAGAAGGTTATGGAACTACAGAAACTTCTCCTGTCATTTCCGTTAATATGCCCGATGCTTACAAACCTGGAAGTGTAGGAAAACCACTTCCCAATCTTGAAGTAATGATAGAAAACTATGAAACAGGAGAAAAATGTGGTCCTAATGAGATAGGAAGGATATTAGTAAGGGGTCCCAATGTTATGAAAGGTTATTTTAACGACTTAGAAGAAACATCTATGAGGATAAGACACGGATGGTATGATACAGGAGATATGGGATATTTAGACGAAGATGGGTATTTATGGCATGTAGGAAGACTTAAGAGGTTTGTCAAAATAGGTGGAGAGATGATTTCTTTAGTAAAGGTGGAAGACGAGTTAGAAAAGGTTTTGCCTAAGAATGTAGAATGTTGCGTAGTGGAAATACCTGACGAAGTAAAAGGAGCTAAAATTGTTGCTGTAGTAAGCCAAAAAATAGATGAAAAAGCAATTTTAAAACAACTTGCTAAGGTTCTTCCTAATTTAGCTATTCCAAAACACTTTGTAGTAATGGAAGACCTTCCTAAAATGGGGAGCGGAAAGATAGACTTTCGAAAGGTTCAAGAACTGATAATGGAAAAATTAGGTCTTAAAGTCTAAAATTTTTATTCTTCCTTCCAAGAGATTGCTCCTACAGGACAACTATTTATAGCTTCTTCACAATTACATTGAGAACAGGCATCTTGATTTTTTACTTGTGCTTTCTCAATTGATTCATTAAGCTCAAAAACTTCAGGACATATTTCTACACAAGTTCCACATCCTATACAAAGTTCCTCATCAATAGTTAAAATTTTAGCCATTTCAAACCTCCTAAGTGTTTTTAAATTAAAAATAAATCATAAATTTTAAAAATCAATAACTTTACTAAATAAATTTTAAAAGTATTAAATTTTAATTTCTTTATAAAATCCTGAATCCCAAAGTTTTTTCTTAATAAAGATTATTTTAATTTCTTGAGCTATTTTTGAGGTAATTTTATAATATAACCAATAATAAAATTTTTCTCCCCAGCCCCTATAACTTATTATCATAACAAGGGTTTTAAAATGCTTATTTTTAAGCTTTTTTAGAAAATAGGTTACAGGTGGGCAATTAAAAGTCCATTTAGGAAAGCAAAGAATTATCGTATCACTTGAAGGAGGTTCAAATTTTGCTTTGAAAGGTAAATAAGGGATAAAAGAAAGGATAAGCCAAATAAAATAAGGTAATTTATAGGTTTTTATTTCTCTTGGTTTTATTTTAAATTTCTTGCCTAAATGATCTGCTATCTCTTTTGAAGTCCCTGTATAGGTAAAATAATAAATCTCCAATTTTAAGTACTTTTTAATTAATGAAGTTGTTTTTCTTTTAAATACTCTTCAATTAAGCTATCTGGGGTTTCAGTTGAAGTATCTGTAACCAAAACTTTTATTTCATTTTGAGAGAGATAATCTGCTAATTCCTTTGGAGGATCAAAAAGAAGGACATGGGTAACTACCTGTTCTTTTAAAAAATCAATTAGTCCTTGATTTTCTGCTTTTTTTACTACATCCTTTACTAAAATTTTATTATTTTCTACATCATAAAGGGCAAAAAGTTCAAATTTTTCTGGATCAGTTTCAATTTTAGAGGGTGTGCTTATAGGAATAGCTATCCTCATAAATTTTTCTTCTAAAATATCTTTTTTCATCTCTTCCGTAGCAACAATTATATTTCTAACCAATTCTTCAAAAGCTTTAGCAGTTACACTTTCCGGATAAGCTGCTATTAATGGTTTACCCGCATCTCCAGTATCTACTATACGTGGGTCTACAGGAATTCTACCTAAAAATCTAATTCCTAATTCATCAGCTAATTTTTGTCCCCCACCCTTTTTAAAAATATCAACTGGTTTCCCGCAATGAGGGCAAATAAAACCACTCATATTTTCAACTATACCGAGAATTCTTAATTTTATTTTTTGACAAAATCTTATTGCTTTTTTAACATCTATTAAAGATACTTCTTGAGGGGTTGTTACTATAAGAGCATAGGCATCAGGTATAGTTTTTGCGACTGTTAAAGGTTCATCACCTGTTCCAGGAGGTGAATCAATTACTAAATAATCCAGTTCTCCCCAGTCTATATCTCCTATAAACTGCCTTATAGCAGAATGCTTAATAGGTCCTCTCCAGATAATAGCTGTATCTTCAGAAGGTAACAAAGGCTCAATAGAAAGAAACTTTAAATTAGGAGAATATTTAATTGCACCTAATCTTCCATCAGGTCTTCTTGAAAGTTTCAAATCTCTTGCACCAAGCATTTTAGGAACATTAGGACCGTGTAAATCCACATCTAAAAGTCCTACCATAAAATCCTGTAAAGACAAACCTACTGCTATATTTACTGCTACAGTGCTTTTCCCTACCCCACCTTTCCCAGACATAACAAGTATTTTATGTTTTATTTTGGAAAGCTGTTCTCTTAATTTTTTATCTTGTTGTTCCATAATGAAACTTTTTTCTTTTTTAATCATTTTATTTCACCTCCAAAGATTGATTATCAGATTTAGCTTGAGTATTTTAATACCCAAGTTATCTTTTGTCAAATTTTTAAAATAGAAGAAATTAAAGAATCTCTTGAAATTATTCTAAATTCAATTATTATTTAAATAACTCTAAAATTAAATAATTTAGTAAAGAGGTGAAGCTTTAGATGAATTTAGAAAACGTAAAAGAGGAAGTTATTACTAAAGAACTTGTATTTGAAGAATACCCTATTTTGCGCTCTCTTTATGGAGAAAGAGGGGCTCATTTTAAAATATTGGAAAATATTTTTAGAGTCCAACTCACCTTAAAGGGGAATCATGTTTTCATTACAGGAGAACCTATAGATTCTGAACTTGCAGAGAAAACTATAGAGGAATTATATTTTCTCATTAAATCAGGTTATAATCTTTATCCTTCAGATGTAGAATATGCATCAAAAATTATTTTAGAAAACCCTAAGGCTAATTTAAAAGATATATTTTTGGATACAATATTTGTAACCTCAGGAAGAAAAGTAATAACTCCTAAGGGAGTAACTCAAAAAAAATATATAGAAGCTATAAGAAAATCTGAGATAGTTTTTGGAATAGGACCTGCCGGAACAGGAAAGACTTATCTTGCTGTAGCTATGGCTGTTTCATTTCTTATGAAAGGTGAGATAAACAGAATAATTTTAGTAAGACCTGCTGTTGAAGCTGGAGAAAAATTAGGATTCTTACCAGGAGATATTACAGAAAAAGTAAATCCCTATTTAAGACCCCTTTATGATGCGCTCTATGATATGCTTTCTTTTGATAAAGTAGTTAGACTTTTCCAAAAGGGTGCTATAGAAATAGCTCCTCTTGCCTTTATGAGGGGAAGAACTTTAAATGAAGCTTTTATTATTCTTGATGAAGCTCAGAATACAACTTCAGAACAGATGAAAATGTTTCTTACCCGTTTAGGACAAAATTCAAAAGCTGTAATTACAGGAGATATAACTCAGATAGATCTTCCAGATCCTAAAAAATCAGGACTTCTTGAAGCTATAGAAATATTGGAAGGTATACCAGGAATTACTTTTGTCTACTTCACTAAAAATGATGTAGTAAGGCATCCTATAGTACAAAAAATTATTGAAGCTTACGAAAATAAGGGAAAATCTTTTAATACTTAAAAAATGAAAATTCTTCTAAGTTCATTTATTCAATTAATAGACTTATTATTATCCATTTATATATGGATAATAATAGCGCGAGCTATAATTTCTTGGATAACCCCTTATCCTTACCATCCTTTGGTTAGATTTCTTTATAAGGTTACAGAACCAGTTTTAGCTCCTATACGCAAAATAATTCCTCCAATCGGAGGAATTGATATAAGCCCTGTTATTGTTATTTTTATTATATTTATTGTTCAAAATCTTTTACACCGTCTTTTAATAAATTTAATGATATTTTAAATGCTTTTAGAAATAAAAGTAAAACCAGGATCATCAAAAGATAAACTTCTTCAATTTAAAGAACCCAATTTTTTAGAAATTTCTTTAAAGGCGCAACCAGAAAAGAACAAAGCTAATGAAAGTTTATGTGAGTTTTTGGGTAATATTTTTAAAATCCCTAAAAAGGAGATTAAAATTTTAAAAGGAAAAACTTCCAGAAATAAAAT
The DNA here is from genome assembly GCF_000215975.1 of Thermodesulfobacterium geofontis OPF15. Classification (NCBI taxonomy): domain Bacteria; kingdom Pseudomonadati; phylum Thermodesulfobacteriota; class Thermodesulfobacteria; order Thermodesulfobacteriales; family Thermodesulfobacteriaceae; genus Thermodesulfobacterium; species Thermodesulfobacterium geofontis. Next base: position 1,264,267 of record NC_015682.1, read on the forward strand.
TGTAAAAATTGAAGGAATTATAGAAGAAAAAGCTATAAAAATAATTAAAGAAATATTAAATTTAAAGTAGTGAACCTCAAAAAAAGGACTTTTAATTATGAAGAATATTTTAGTAAATACGAAAATTTAATCCCTAATTATGAAAATTTTCTTTTTTCTTTAAAATTCCCTATTCCTCAATATTTTAGAATAAATACTCTTAAAGTTCCAACTAAAGAGGATCAGGAGTATTTGTTAGAGATACTTAGAAAGAAGGGGGTTAATTTTGAAAAAATAGAAGAAATTCCCTATTTTTATAGAGTTCTAAATAATGAAGAAATATCTTTAGGAAATTTAGAAGAATATAGCTTAGGACTTATTCATTCTATGACTCTCTCAAGCAGTTTACCTGTAATTGCTCTTGATCCTAAACCAGGAGATTTAATTTTAGATATGTGTGCAGCCCCTGGAGGTAAAACAGGTCTTATAGCTATGATGACAGAAGATAAGGCAATTGTTGTTTCTAATGATAAAAGGATTGATAGATTAACAGCTCTTGTAGCAAATATAAAAAGGCTGGGAATAACCTGCACTATTACTACAAGATACAGAGGGGAACATTTTCCTTTTGGTATACCTTTTAATAAAATTTTAGTTGATGCCCCTTGTACAGGGGAAGGAAGATATAGAGTGGGGTTAGAAGGAGAAATTTTATATCAAAAAGGAAGTGGCAAAGCAAATTTACCCTCTATTCAAAAGGGGTTACTTGTTAGAGCTTTTGATTTAGTTGAACCTGGAGGAATAATAGTTTATAGTACTTGTACTATTAATCCTAAAGAAAATGAAGAAGTGGTTGATTATTTACTTAGAAAAAGGCAGGCAGAACTACTTGATTGGGAATCTCCCCTACCCTTTCATCCGGGTATCACTGAATGGGAAGGGAAACCCTATCATCCTTCATTAAAATTATCTAAACGTTATTATACTCATGAAATTCAAGCAGTAGGATTTTTTGTAGCAAAAATAAAAAGGATTAATTAAATATCTTTGTAATCTTAAAACTTGTGTTATAATACCACTCTGGAGCTGTAGGAGGTTTTTGAGAATGTCTGCATTAGTTATTGTGGGCACACAATGGGGAGACGAAGGAAAAGGTAAAATAATAGATGTTCTTACAGAAAGAGCAGATTTAGTGGTACGTTTCCAAGGTGGAAATAATGCTGGACATACTATAGTTATAAATCAAAAAAAATATATTTTCCATTTAATTCCCTCAGGAATTTTGTGGCCTCAGACTACTTGTGTAATAGGAAATGGCGTGGTAGTTGATCCAGAAGTTTTAATTCAAGAAATAGAAAAGCTCGAAAAAGAGGGATTTAAAATAGGTCCTGGCAAACTTCTTATAAGTGAAAAAGCTCATACTATAATGCCCTATCATAAAGCTCTTGATTTAGCAAGAGAAAAAAAAGCCAAAAAGAATAAAATAGGAACTACTGGTAGAGGAATAGGCCCCTGTTATGAAGATAAGGTTGCAAGAAAGGGTTTTAGGCTAATAGACCTAACTTATCCAGAATTTTTTAAAGAAAAATTAAAAACTATTTTAGAAGAAAAAAACTTTATTTTAAAATACTTCGACGTTGAACCTATAAATTTTGAAGAAGTATATGAAAAATATATAAAATATGGAGAATATTTAAAACCCTACCTTACAGATGTTTCTAAAGTCCTTTGGGAAGCAAAAAGAGAAAATAAAAAAATTTTGTTTGAGGGAGCCCAGGGTACATTTTTAGATATAGATCACGGAACTTATCCTTATGTAACTTCTTCAAATACCTTAGCTGGAAATGCATGTTGTGGAGCCGGGATCGGTCCATTAGAAATAGATATGGTTTTAGGGGTAGTAAAGGCTTATACTACCAGAGTTGGAGAAGGACCCTTCCCAACAGAATTAAAAGATGAATTAGGAGAACGTTTAAGAAACAGAGGATTTGAATTTGGTTCTACTACCGGAAGACCGAGAAGATGTGGATGGTTAGACCTTGTTTTAGTAAAAACAGCAATAAGATTAAATAGTATCAAAGCCCTTGCTCTCACTAAACTTGACGTGTTATCAGAATTTGAGAAATTAAAAATATGTATAGCCTATGAATATGAAGGGGAAATAATTGACTATTTACCTTCAAGTTTAATAGAAATAGCTAAACTAAAACCTATATATGAAGAATTACCTGGGTGGAAAAAAGATATCAAAAATATCAAAAAATTTGAAGATCTCCCCAAAGAAACAAAAAACTATATAAAAACTATAGAAGAATATTTAGGAATACCCTTCTATCTAATTTCTACTGGTCCAGAAAGAGAAAATTGTCTTATTTTAAAAAATCCATTTGAAAATTAATTTTATGAAAGAAAGAGTCCTTATAGCAAATAGAGGTGAAATTGCATTAAGAATAATGGAAGCTTGTAAAGACTTAGGTATAGATTATGTAGCAGTTTATACTAAAGAAGATCAAGATTCTCTTCATGTTAGATTCGCAGATAAAAAATATAGAATTTCAGATTACAGAGATATGAATGATCTTTTAGCGGTAGCTGACGAAGCTAAATGTACAGCAATTCATCCTGGATATGGTTTTCTTTCTGAAAACTATAGATTTGCAAGAAGGGTAGTTAAAAGAGAGCGTCCTTTAATTTTTATAGGTCCTTCTTGGGAGGCTATAAAAGATCTTGGAAACAAGCTTTTTTTAAAAAAAGTAGCCAAAAATTTAGGTATACCCGTTATTCCTGGAACTACAGAGCCTATTTATAACGAATTTGAAGCAGAATTAAAAGCTGAAGAACTTTATGAGAGTTTGAATTCTGAGGGAATTTATAATTTAGCCTTTTTAATTAAAGCTGCTGCTGGCGGTGGTGGGATGGGAATTGCAGAGGTAAAGGATTTGGAAGAATTACGCCCTACTTTTAGAAAAATAAGAGCTTACGCTAAAAGATTTTTTGGAGACGAAGGAATTATCATAGAAGTAAAAATTCCATCCATACAACATGTAGAAGTCCAAATCCTTGGAAGTAAACACGGAGAATATGTTCATTTTGGGACAAGAAATTGTACCATTCAAAGCATTCACAAGCAAAAGAGAATAGAAATTGCTCCAGGTTTTAATGAGAATGCTTCTTATGCTTTTGATTATAAAGAAGTAGAAAAGAAAATAATTAAGTATTCCTTAGAATTAGCTAAATATTTTAATTACGATAGTGTAGGAACTTGGGAATGGTTAATCACTCCAGAAGGAAATTACTATCTTATGGAAGTAAATACAAGAATTCAAGTAGAGAATGAAATTTCTGCTAAAATTTCCTTTGTTAAAAATAAGCAAATAAATTTAATAAAAGAACAAATAAGAGTTGCTTTTGGAGAAAAATTAGGATACTCTCAAGAGGATATTCATTTTAAAGGTGTAAGTATTGAATTAAGATTAATTGCCGAAGATGTAAAAAGAGGATTTTTACCTCTTAGTGGAACTATTACTAAATTTTCTTGGACTCCAAAACCTTGGCTTACTGTGAGAACACATGTTCCTCAAGATAAACCTTATACCATTCCTACTCAATTTGATCCTAATTTAGCTTTAGCCATAATTTATGGAGAAACTTTTGAAGAGGCAAAAAAAAGAAGCTTTGAATTTTTAGATGATGTAATAATAGAAGGGTATACCCCAAAGGGAGATAAGCTAATTACTAATATAGAATTTTTGAAAGAAAAATTAGAATTCCTTTATAAATTTTTAGAAACTTAAAAGCTTATGAAAATTGAATGGCACAGAAAAATTAAAGACCTGTTAGACACAGCTATTTATATAAAAGATATAAAAGGTGAAAACTTTTTTAATATTTCTTCTCTGATTGAGGATATATCAAAAGTTTATGAAGATTTTTATCAATATGATGAGAAATTTATAGAAAATTTTATTGTTCAAGTGGAAAATAGGCTCAAATTTATAATTGATGAGGGAGAAAAGACTCTTACTCCATATGAAATTGTTAAAATTGCAAGGCATCCTCAAAGATTTACTCTTCAAGATATTTTGGAAAATGTTTACGATTCTTATATAGAATTGGGAGGAGAAGGGGAATTAAATATAGATCCTGCTGTAGTATGTGCCAAAGCAACTATAGTTAGAAAGGTAGGAAATGAACTTTATTTTCATCAAGTAATGGTTATTGGGCATGAGAAAGGACATGGAGAAGATTTTCGTCAAGGTGGTAGTGCAAAGCCCTGGGGGAATGAAAAAGCTCTTCGTTATATGAAAATGGCAGAAACAGAAGGGATACCAATACATTTTTTTATTTTTACTCCCGGAGCTTATCCTATTGAAGATTATCCTGGTTCAGCTCAACAGATTGCAAGAAACTTATATTATATGGCAAAACTTAGAGTCCCTACTGTAGCTTTTATTTCTGAGGGTGGTTCAGGAGGTGCAGAAGCTATAGGACTTGCTGATAAAAGATTAATGGCTGAAAAGGGATATTATTCAGTTATTAGTCCTGAAGGAGCTGCAGCTATTGAAGCTAAAATAAAAGATGGTAGACCACCAAGGGAATTGGTAGAAAAATGTGCCAAAGCTTTAAAATTAACTGCTAAAGATAATTTAGAATTTGGAGTCATAGATAAAATTATTCCTGAACCTCCACTTGGAGCAAGAAGGAAAGATTATGAATTTTTTAAAAAACTGAGATTTGAATTAATAAAGGCGACTGACGAAGTTATTTTACAAACAAGAAGTTTAAAAATTTTGAGAAAATATGCTCTTTCAAAACAAGATACAGAAGAATTTAAGTTTTTTGTTAATTGGGATTTAGATGAAGATGAAATAGAGATTTTGATAGAAAATAGATATAAAAAATATAGAAAAATGAGTCAATGGGCAGTTTGTGAACCAAAAAGTGTATTTAAAACTTTTTTTGATTTAGGACACACTTTTAGCTTAAAATTTAAAAACGAAATTAAATACAGAATTCTTAAACCTAGTCATAAAACTTTCAAAAAATTCTTTGATGAATTAAGCAGTGAATCTTCTTTACTTTTAAAGCCAGTTTCAGATCCTGTAAAAACAGTTTACAATCTTATAGTAGGTAAGAAAATTAAAACTAAATTGCCTACGCCTATTTTAATTGAAGAAGAAATTACTCCTTATACAAGTCCTTTGGCTTTAGAGGATAAAACTGTAACTTGTCCGGAAGCTGAGAAATACGGATGTCCTGATTTGTGGGTCCCTGATCTGTATGGAGAATTTTGTGGAGTCTGCCCTAATTGTGGATATCATTTTCCATTAGAATATAAATGGTACCTAAATAATATTTTTGATAAAAATAGTGTAAAAACTTTTAATGATGATATAGCTTCAGGGAATCCTTTAGGATATGAAGGTTATGCAGAAAAATTGAAAGAAGCAAGAGAAAAAACAAATTTAAAATCTGCCCTTTTATCTTTTGAAGCAAAAATTGGAGGGATTTCTTTAGTTGCAGTTATGTTAATAGGAGATTTTAGACAAGGTACTGTGGGAGTTGCTGAAGGAGAAAAGTTTATAAGAGCTATCGAACTTGCTAAAATAACACGTCGTCCTTTTTTAGCTCTTGTTCACACCACAGGTGGAATAAGGATACATGAAGGAACTCTGGGATTAATTCAAATGCCAAGATGTACAATGGCTGTAAGAGATTATGTTGATGCAGGTGGTTTATATATAGTGATATACGATAATAATTCCTATGCCGGACCAGTAGCAAGTTTCTTAGGTTCAGCACCTTATCAATTTGCTCTTAAATCTACCAGATTAGGCTTTGCAGGACCAAGGGTAATAAGAGAAACAACAGGTCAAGACGTTGCTCCTGATTATCATAGTGCAGAAAATGCTTTAAAAAGGGGACATATTCAAGGAATTTGGGATAGAAGAGAACTTAGGAAAAATTTATTTAAAGCTTTATTAACTATGGGAGGGAAAAATCTTTATTATAGGTAAAAAATTATGGAAATAGAGCATCAAAAATTAAACTTAATGTTACAAAAGTTTAAAGTTAATCCATATAAAATTTATCCAGTATTAACTCCTCATACAGGATATATAAGAGAATTTAAAGTTAAAGAAGGGGATTTAGTTAAGGGACCTTCTGGTAAATGGCTTGAAAAACCAGGTACTCCACTTTTTATTTTAGAAAGAGAAAGAAATCAAAAAATTATTAGGGCTAAAATAAGTGGAGTGGTTCAAAAATTAAGAATAGATCTTTTAGATAAATTTGTAGAAGCTGAAGAAGTAGTTTTAGAAATAAAACATCCTCTTTCTCAAGAAGAAATTATTTCAGAAATTTTACTCTCAACCCTTTATATTATAAAAGCTCCTGAAACAGCAAGATATATTTTAAGCCCTTCCCTTGCTTCAAAACTTGAAAAACAGGGATTAGGAAAAGTTAAAGTTAAAAAGGGAGAAGAAATTTTAACTATGGCTTTCATGAAAAGAGAAACTCCTATTTATTTTCCAGAAGAGGGGAATTTTGTATTATATCACATTTATTTCACACCTTTCCAATTAGTGGAAAGGGATCAACCTTTAATTGGTTTTTGTTTAGAAGAAAACCTTCCATATTTGCAAAAAATTATAGAAAGAATAAAAGAAGAATGGCCTAATTCTTAAAATTGGATTACTCTATATACTTTCCAGAAATAGGTCAAGAAATTTGGCATTTTAAAAGTCTCCCCAGAGCAATGGAATTTGCTAAAGAGTTAATTTATTTTTTACCAGAAAAAGCTAACGGAAGAATTGTTAAAGCCGATTTTTTATCCGAAGCTAAAGGTAGATTTGATAGAAAATGGTTTGCTCCAAAAGGTGGGCTCTGGATGGCAATTAGCATTTATGATGAATTTTTAATAGAGCACTCATCTCTTATTTCTCTGATTTTCGGTTTGGCTATGTGTAGGTGTGCAAATTATTTTGGTATAAATGAAGCTAAAATTAAATGGATTAATGATCTTCACTTTAATGGGAAAAAAATTGGAGGAGTATTAATTGAAAAATTTGACCATTGGTATATTGCTGGTATAGGACTTAATGTTAATAATGCCTTACCATCAAATCTTCCTGCAATAAGTTTTAAAGAAATATTAGGCAAAGAAATATCCATTTTTCAAGTTTTAGAAAATATTCTTTATTGGTTAAGATATTACTTTGGCTTTTTAAGGTTTTATGAAAGAAAAAAACTTGAAGAAGAAAATTTAACTAATCTAATAGTAGAAGATTTTAAATTATTTTCAGATACAATAGGAAGATGTATAATTTACACCCATGATCTCGATGAAGAAGAAATTTTAGCCATAGGAAAAGCTTTTGATATTACAGAAAAAGGCACCCTTTTAATAAGAGATACTTCTTCAGAAGAAATTTTAGAAATTTTTTCTGGAGAAATTTTTTATATTTTATAGAATTTATAGAATTTATAATCCAAATAGGTATAATATTTTTGTAGGGGAGTGAAAGAAAAGGATTTTACTTTTAATGTTTTAATACTTTCTACCATAGCTTTTGCACAAGAAAGAGTAGTAGCATATGGTATATCCAATTCCATAGTATATCTTCTTATAAGATAGGCATCATCTTTGCTTTCTTTACCTTTAGCAGTATTAATAGCTAAGGCTATTTCTTTATTTTTTAATAAATCTAATATATTAGGTCTTATATGTTCAGAAATTTTAGGAACCTCTGTTACTTCTATTCCAAAAGATTTTAAAAACTGAGCAGTCCCTTTAGTAGCAATTAATTTAAAACCAAGGTCTTCTAAAGTTTTAGCAATAGGAACTACTAAAGGTTTATCTTCGTCTTTAATAGAAATAAAGACCTTTCCCTCGGTTGGTAATTTCATTCCTGCAGCTAATTGAGCCTTAGCATAGGCCAAAGCAGGGTCCCAATCTATACCCATTACCTCACCCGTAGATTTCATTTCGGGTCCTAACATTACATCAACTTGAGGAAATCTCTTAAAAGGGAAAACCACTTCTTTTACTGAATAATAAGGTGGTATAACTTCTTTTGTAAATCCTATATCTTTCAACCTTTCTCCTATCATTATCCAGGTAGCAAGCTTTGCAAGAGGAACCCCTATAGCTTTAGAAACAAAGGGGATAGTTCTTGAGGCTCTTGGATTTACTTCTAAAACATAAAGTTCATTATTTTTTATAGCATATTGTACATTAATAAGTCCTTTAACTTCCAATTCTTTAGCTAAAAGTGTAGTTGCTTCTTTTATTTCATCTATTAATTTAGGAGGAATATGTAAGGGAGGTAAAATACATGCTGAATCTCCCGAATGAATTCCTGCTTCTTCAATATGTTCCATTATACCTGCTACTACAACTATTTCTCCATCTGATATAGCATCAACATCAATTTCTATAGCATCTTCTAAAAACTTATCTATTAAAATTGGATATTCAGGATTAACTTTAACTGCAGTTTCTATAAAGCTTTTAAGTTCTTCTTCTGTATAAACAATTCTCATTGCTCTACCACCAAGTACATAAGAGGGACGAACAAGTAATGGATAACCTATTTTTTGCGCTACCTTGATAGCTTCATCAACACTATAAGCGGTCCCTGCTTTTGGTCTTTTAAGTCCAAGTTTTTCTAAAAGTTTGTCAAATTTTTCTCTATCTTCAGCTCTATCTATATTTTCAGGAGAAGTCCCGAGAATCTTTACTCCAGCTTTATAAAGAGGGACAGCTAAATTTAAAGGAGTTTGCCCTCCAAATTGAACTATTACTCCCTCAGGATTTTCTTCTTCACAAATGTTTAGTATATGTTCTAAAGTTAAGGGTTCAAAATAAAGTCTTGTTGAAATGTCATAATCAGTTGAGACAGTTTCAGGATTTGAATTTACCATAATAGACTCTATACCACGTTCTTTTAATGCTAAAGAAGCATGCACACAGCAATAATCAAATTCAATCCCCTGCCCTATTCTATTTGGTCCTCCACCAATTATCAAAATTTTTCTATTTTTTGAAACCCTTGATTCATTTTCTACTTCCCAAGAAGAATAATAATAAGGTGTATATGCCTCAAATTCTGCAGCACAAGTATCTATTAATTTAAAAGTAGGCTTTATTCCTAAGGATTTTCTATATTCCCTAACTTCAAATTCGGTTGTTCCTGTTAAAAAAGCTATTTGATAATCAGAAAAACCCATTTGTTTTAGTTCCCTCATTTCCTCTTCACTAATTTCTTTTAAAGATTTACCCTTTAAAGCTTCACTTTTATCAAAAATTTCTTTTAAATGATATAAAAACCAAGGATCAATGTAAGTTAAGTTATAAATTTCTTCAATAGTAAATCCTGCTTTAAAAGCTTCTTTTATATAAAATAACCTTTGACTATTGGGACGCACAAGTTTTTCTCTAATCAAATCCTTTGGTAAAATAATTCCTTGATCTGAAGGAGACTTGCCATCAGCTCCAAATCCAAATCTACCAATTTCTAATCCTCTAATAGCTTTCTGTAAAGCTTCTTTAAAAGTTCTACCTATAGCCATTGTTTCACCAACTGATCTCATAGAAGTAGTTATTTCATCTGGACACTCTGGAAATTTTTCAAAAGTAAATCTGGGAATTTTTACTACTACATAATCTATAGTTGGTTCAAAGGCTGCTTTAGTCTCTTTAGTAATATCATTTGGCAATTCATCTAAGGTATAACCTACAGCTAATTTAGCTGCTATTTTAGCAATAGGATAACCAGTAGCTTTACTTGCAAGAGCAGAAGAACGAGAAACTCTTGGATTCATTTCTATAACTACCATATCTCCATTTTTAGGATTAATTGCAAATTGAATATTTGATCCTCCTGTTTCAACACCAATCTCTCTAATTATAGCTTGTGCAGCGGTTCTCATTCTTTGATATTCTTTATCTGAAAGGGTTTGGGCAGGTGCAACTGTAATAGAATCTCCTGTATGAACTCCCATAGGATCAAAATTTTCAATAGAGCAAATAATTACTACATTATCCTTAAAATCTCTCATTACCTCAAGTTCAAATTCTTTCCATCCAATAACTGATTCTTCAAGCATTACTTGATGTATTAAAGACATTTCAAGACCCATCTCTACAATATCTCTTAATTCTTCAATATTATAAGCTACTCCTCCCCCTGTTCCACCAAGGGTAAAACTTGGCCTAATTATTACAGGAAATCCAATTTCTTTAACAACTTTTTCTGCTTGAGAAACTGAATGTACAATTGCACTTTTAGGTACCTTTAAACCTATATTTTCCATAGCTTTTTTGAAAAGCTCTCTACTTTCTGCTTTTTCAATAGCTTCGGCTTTAGCTCCTATAAGTTCCACTTTATATTTTTCAAGAACACCTTTTTTAGCTAAGGCAAATGCTATATTAAGCCCTGTCTGGCCACCTAAGGTTGGAAGCAAGGCATCGGGACGTTCTTCCTTTATTATATACTCTAAAGTCTCAGGAGTTAGAGGTTCTATATAAGTTCTATCTGCCATTTCTGGATCAGTCATTATAGTTGCAGGATTAGAATTAACTAAAACAATTTCATATCCTTCTTCTTTAAGAGCCTTACAAGCTTGACTACCAGAATAATCAAATTCACAAGCTTGTCCAATTATTATAGGACCAGAACCAATGATCAAAATTCTTTTTATATCCGTTCTTTTAGGCATATTTATTTTATAATTTCTCCTTTGAATAAAAATTTAAATTTAAATTAGAAATAGATTAAAGTTTTTCAAAAATTGGATAAATTTTAATTTTGGCTCTTTCTCTCAAAAGTTGATACCAAGTCTTAAACCATGTTTCTCTTTTTTCTCTTAAAAGATCTAAAAAGGCTTCTGAAAGCTCATTTTCTTTAATTTCTCCCTCAAAAGGTAGAATCTTTTGTATAAAAAATATCTTTAAATCATCCTTTTCCCAAAAAGTTTTTTCTATAAGCCCGCTCTTTCCCACATTACTTAGTTCTTGAGAAATTAAAGGAGAAAAGATTTCTTTTAATTGATATCTATTTATTCTAAATTCTTTAGTATTAAAATCTTTAAGAATTGGATCATTTGGAGTTATTTTATCTTTGCTTTTTAAGTCTGAAATTAGAAGTTGGGCTTTATTTTCGCATAATTCTTTACCTTTATCATTTAAAAAATCCTTTTTAACTTTTTCTTTTGCTTCCTCAAAAGACAGGATTCTTTCAGGTTTTTTATCCTTTATTTCAATTAATAATATCCCTTGTGGTGTATCTACAGGAGCAAAAAATTCTCCTTTAGGAGAATTAAATACCTTCTGGGCTAATTTAAAATTATTAAATTTCTCACCCAATTCTTTTTGGGTAATCCAATCAGTTTCTTTTAAGCTAACGTTATTTTCTTTAGCCCAAAGAGTTAAGCTATTTGCTTTAACTATTTCAGAATAAATTTTGTTTGCTTTTTCCTTAGCTTCATTCATTATCTTTTCTTTTTCTAAGAACTTACGAATTTCTGACTCTACTTCAGAAAGTTTTAAAATCTTTTGAGGTTGTATTTCTTCAATTCCTAAAATTAAATATCCAGAAGGAGTTTTAATAGGTCCAATAATATCTTTAGGATGGGAAGCTTTAACAATTTCCTTAATAGTATCTGGGAGAGCAGATTCTTCAAACCATTCACTTTTAATTTCTCCAAATTTTGAAAAGTCAGAAAGTGATTTTAATTCAGATCTAATAGTTTTGGCTTTTTCAAAAGCATTAGGTTGATCAGCAGAAATAAAAATTCTTTTTAATTTAACTCTTAAAGGAGCTCTGAATTTTTCTATATTTTCTTCATAATATTTTCTAATTTCATCTTCTGTAACCTTTGCCTTAGCTTCATAAGGTATTAGAAGATAAGTTAGTTTAACCTTTTCATTTTCCTTATAAAGACCTCTATGAGCAAGATAATAATTTTCAAGATCTTTTTCAGTAAAAGCTACTTTTTGGATACATGTTTTTATAGGGAGGTCAATTTCTAAAATTTCTAAGGTTTGCTTATTATATTTCAGATATTCTTTTATTTCACTTTCTGAAACCATAATAGGTGCAGTAAGAAGAAATTTTAGCCTCTGATAAATCAAATCAGATTTAATTAATTTTTCAAAAAACTCAGGAGAGATTCCAAGTTCTCTTAAAATATATTGGTATTTTGTAGGACTAAACTTTCCATTTTCTTGAAAAGAAGGTATTTGAGAAATAGCATAGGTAACTTCTACAGGTGTTATTCTTATTTTCAATTTTTCAGCTTGATCTTCAAGAAGTTTTAATTTTATAAGCTCTTCCAGAACCTGTTCCTTTAATTTTAAATTAGCTAAATCTTTGCTTGAAATTTCTCCAAAGGTTTGCTTTAATCTTGAAATTTGGAAATTATAATATTCTTGAAATTCTTTTAAAGTAATAGGAATTCCATTAACCTTAGCTACTAAATTTTTCCTTTCTGAGGTAAAGCTACCTATTCCCCAAAATATAAAAACAATAACAATGATTATAAAAAAAAGCTTGACATATAAAGAGGTGGCACCCTTTCTTAAGAATCTTAGCATAAAAATTTGCCTTTAAAATTTTTCTAAGTATAACAAAAAGAATTAAATTGTCAAAAGATTTGTTAAAATAAAATTTTTAATTATAATAATTTGCAATGGCCTTAATAACTTTACAAAATGTAAGCAAAATTTATCCTCCCTTTTTTAAAGCTCTTATAAACATTAGTTTAGAAATCTATAAGGGAGATTTTATAGTTCTTACAGGTCCTACAGGAGCAGGTAAAACAACTTTACTCAAACTTATTTATAGAGAAGAAAGACCCACCTCAGGTGAAATATTTTATGAAAATATCCCCTATTCCAAACTTAAATCAAAAGAACTAAGTCTTCTTAGACAAAATTTAGGAATTATTTTCCAAGATTATAAACTTTTTCCAGAATTAACAGTTTATGAAAATATTAAGATTTCTTTGGTTCTCTCTAAAAAAATTATTAAAGATACAAAATTTCTTATTTATGAATATTTGGAAAGATTCAATCTTTCTCAAAAAGCTCAAAAAAAAGTAAAAGAGCTTTCCGGAGGAGAGCAACAAAAAGTAAGCATTATTAGAGCTATTATAAGAGACCCAGAGGTTCTAATTGCTGATGAACCAACTGGAAATTTAGATCCAATAAGTATAAATGAAATACTGGAAATTTTCAAGGATTTTAATAAAGAAGGAAAAACTATTATTCTTGCTACTCATGATCCTGTTATTTTAAATCAAAATTTAGGAAAAATTGTTAGACTTAATAGAGGTGAATTAGTAGAAAATGTTTAGGTATTTAAGTAAAATTGAGTTAAAACAAAGTATTTTTTACTATTTTTTCCTTTTTATTTTTTTCTTTTTTTGGAATTTTTTCTCTTTATTTATTGTTTTCTTTTATTTAAATATTCAAAATCTTTTGCAAACCTATGAAGACAAATTACCCATAAATTTACTTATTTTTTCTGAAACTAATCCATTGAATATTTTAAATTTATCTTCAGAGATAAAAAAATTTCCTTACGTAAAAAATATAGTAGTAATTCCTCCAGAGGAATTATTAGAAAAATCAAAAAAAGATCTCCCTCCTGAAATATTAAAAATTTTTTCTAAAGAGGAGTTGAAATCTCAATTCCCATATATTCTTAAAATTTATCCCTCCTCTATAAAAGATTATCCCGCATTAAAAACTCAACTTAACCTTTTAACCAAAACAAATCCCAATATAGAAATTTCAGAACTTGGATTTTTCAAATTAATATATTTTGCTTATTTTTTTAAACTGGGTTTTTTAGTTCTTGCTATTACATGGGCTTTATTTTATTTAATTTTTCTTTATTTTTTAAATACTTTGATAAACTCCTATTTAAAGAGTCAAACCCAGATATTTCTTCTTTTAGGAGGAACTCTTAAAAAATTTAAATTATTAAGATTCATTTTTGTTGGGTCAATTTTAACTATGGCCTTTGTATATTCAGCCTTTATATATTTTTACATTTCAGATAGCATATCTTCTATAATTCCATTTTTTAAAATTTATCCCAATTTTTCCCAAAAATATCATCTTTTATATTTCGGGATTTATATATTTTTAACTGTATTTTTCTTTCCCTGGTTAACTATAATATTAAGTTATAAAAAGTATGAAATTTAAACTATATTTTTTAATATTTATAATTTTTATTTTTTTTTATATGAGTATTTTACAAGCTTTTAAAAAAGATACAAGTCAAAAGATTGAATATAAAAAAAACCAATTAGTTGAACTTGAAAAAAAGAAAGAAATATTAAAAAAAGATAAAGAAAAATTTCTTAAATTATATATAACTTTTTATGTAAAAAAACTTTATAGTAAAGATTCTTCTGAGTTTTTTAAAAATCCAGATTATTTAACCTTCCTAAACGAAGAAGAAAGGTTTAAATTTATAGAAAAAGCTCTAATAAGAAAAATACTTAGTATTGAAAAAGAAGAAAATACTATAACATTTGCGTATAATAAAATTTTAAAAAATATAGAAAAAGAAAAAGCAAAAGTCCAAAAAGCTCAAAAAGTTTACGCAGTAAATCCCTTAGATGGGAAACCTATAGAACTTGGAAATCATATTTTAAAAACTAAAGGACCTCTTTCTATTTTAGCACCAATTGCTGGTATTATTAAAGGTATAGGTTACAAACAAAATAATATTCATATAGTTATAGAAAATGAGCAATGTAAAGCTACAATTTTAGGACTTGATGAAGTTATTGTTAATGTAGGAGATAAAGTATTAAGAAATCAAATAATTGGAAATGTAAAGGGTGAAAAAAATTTATCTTTTTCTGTAAAATGTGAAAAACCTGTTTCTTAAAGGTTTTTATAAATTTTTTAAAACTTTAGGTTCTAAGTAAGAGAAAAGCTTACCAGGTAAATAAAGCCCACATCCAAGTATCCAGTGTTTATCTTTTAAAATCACATACCCGGGCTCTAAATCAAGTTCTATTTCTACTTTATTTCTCTCTTTAAGAATTAAAATGACCTCTTCTGGAAGGGTAATTATATTTTTTTTAGCTAAATAACCAAATCTTTGAAGGAAGGCTGAGGTAGGTTTTAAATATTTAGAAACTTGTCTCAAAAATAAAAGTCCTACTGTTTGAACTTGAAGATTTTTAAGTTTTTCTAAATAAAAAGTTTTCGGAAAAAGCCAAAAATTAGAAACTCCTCTTAAAATTTCGTATTTTTCAAAATAAAAGGGTTCTATACCAAACCTATCTTCTAAATATTTTAAAATCTCTTCTCTTTCCTTTTCTGAAACCTTTTGAGGAAATCTACCTTCCATAGTTATTTTATATTTTATCTAAAAATCTTGTTTTTGACAAAATGTATTATAAAATTTAGGCATTTAAAGATTATATAATTATATAAAGAGGGGAATTTATGAGTATAGCAGAAAAATATAAATCTGCTGGTGTTGATTTAGAAAAGGCAGTTCTTTTGGTAGAAATTGTAAAAAAATTTACTGCCAATCTTCCCCAAAAAGGGATTATATCAGAGATTGGCGGTTTTTCCGGTCTTTTTTCTTTAGATATTTCTTCTTATAAAAATCCTGTACTTACAGCCTCAACAGACGGAGTAGGTACAAAAATTAAGGTAGCAATTAAAGCGAATAAACATAAAGGAATTGGAATAGACCTTGTTGCTATGTGTGTAAATGATATCATTACTTCTGGGGCAAAGCCTTTATTTTTTTTAGATTATTTAGCCTTTGGTAAATTCAATGAAAAGGTCTTTTCAGAGTTAATAGAAGGAATTGTTGAAGGATGTAAAATTTCTGAATGTGCACTTTTAGGCGGTGAAACTGCTGAAATGCCAGGATTGTATGCCGAAGAAGATTACGATTGTGCTGGCTTTGTTGTAGGTATTGTAGAAAGGGATAAAATTATAGATGGTTCTAATATTTCTATTGGAGACATACTTTTAGGAATTCCCTCAAGCGGGCTTCATAGCAATGGTTTTTCTTTAGTAAGAAAGATTCTATTTGAGGAAAACAAATTTAGTTTAGATTATATTCCTGAAGAATTGGAAAAACCTCTTGGAGAGGAAATTTTAACTCCCACTAAAATTTATGTTCCTTTTATTAAAACTATTCTTAGTAAAAATCTTCCTATAAAAGGATGTGTTCATGTTACAGGTGGGGGCTTTATTGATAATATACCAAGAATATTACCTAAAAACTGTAAAGCAGTTATTGAAAAAGGTTCCTGGGAAATCTTACCTATTTTTGATTTTATTCAAAAATTAGGAAATATTTCTGAGGAAGAAATGTTTAGAGTTTTTAATTGTGGAATAGGTTTTATTTTAATAATAAGTGAAGATATATTAGAAGAAATTAAGAACCTCATTTTGGCTCTTGGTGAAAAATGTTATGTTATTGGTTATATTGATAAAAGAGATGAAAAAGAAAATCAAGTAATTTTTGTTGAGAAAAGATAAATGTATTTTCAAGAAGTAATAGCAACTCTTAATAAATTTTGGGCAGAAAAGGGATGTGTCATTTTACAGCCATACGATATGGAAGTTGGAGCTGGAACTTTTCATCCTGCTACATTTTTAAGAGCTCTTGGTCCTAAACCTTTTTCAGCAGCCTATGTAGAACCTTGTAGAAGACCAACAGATGGAAGATATGGAGAAAACCCAAATAGACTCCAACACTATTATCAGTATCAAGTTATTATAAAACCCTCTCCAGATGGCATTCAAGATATTTATTTGGAAAGCTTAAAAGCTCTTGGTATAGACCCAAAAGAACATGATATAAGATTTGTAGAAGATGACTGGGAATCTCCTACACTTGGAGCTTGGGGTCTGGGATGGGAAGTTTGGCTTGATGGAATGGAAATTACCCAGTTTACCTATTTTCAACAAATCGGAGGATTTGATTGTAATCCAGTTACTGTAGAAATCACTTATGGACTTGAAAGAATTACTATGTATCTTCAAGGAGTAGAAAATGTATTTGATATAAAGTGGAATAAAAATATAACCTATAGAGATATTCATTTTAGAGGAGAAGTAGAATATTCCATCTACAATTTTGAAGAAGCAGATGTTTCTCTCCTAAAAGATCTTTTTAACAAATTTGAGAAGGAAGCTAATAGACTTTTAGATCGTGGACTTGTTTTACCAGGATATGATTATGTTATAAAATGTTCACATATCTTTAATCTTCTTGATGCAAGAGGAGTTCTTTCTCCTATAGAAAGAGCTAATTATATAGGTAGAGTTAGAGGAATAGCTAAAAAAACAGCTGAAAAATGGCTTGAGACTGAGGAATATTAAATGGGTAAAAATTTACTTTGGGAGATAGGAACCGAAGAATTACCTGCAAGATTTATTATTCCAGCTTTAGAAAGTTTAAAAATTTTGACAGAAAAAAAATTAAAGGAAAGTCTTTTAAACTTTGAAGAAATAAAAACTGCAGGAACGTTAAGAAGGCTTACTCTCTTTGTTAAAAATTTATCCGAAAAACAAGAAGAAATAGAAGAAGAAATTCTTGGTCCTTCAGTAAAAATAGGAATTGATGAAAAGGGAAATTATACTAAACAAGCCTTAGGATTTGCTAAAAAATACGGATTAACTCCTGAAAATTTAACTATAAAAAGAACAGAAAAAGGAGAATACCTTTGTTTAAAAAGAAAAATTCCAGGTAAAAAAACTATAGAAATTCTTCCACAAATTCTTTTAAATATCCTCCAAAATATTTATTTTCCAAAATCTATGAGATGGGGTAATTATGAAATAAAATTCGCAAGACCCATAAGATGGGTATTATGTCTATACGGAAAAGAAGTAGTTCCCTTAAAAGTAGCTAATATTGAAGCATCTTCATTTACCTTTGGACATAGATTCCTATCAGAAAAACCTATCCAAATTTCTGAAGCAGATTGGGAAACTTATGAAGTACTTTTAGAAAAAAATTATGTAATTGTAGATCCAGAAAAAAGAATTCTTAAAACTAAAGAAGAAATTTTAAAAGTTTCTAAAAATATAGGCATTCCAGAAATGGAAAAAGATTTATTAGAAGAAAATGCCCATTTAGTTGAATATCCTTTTCCTATAGTTGGAGAATTTCCTAAGGAATTTTTAAGACTCCCCGAACCACTTGTCATTACAGCCTTAAAAGAACACCAAAGATATATATGCTTAAAAAATAAAAAGGGGAAACTTATAAACTATTTTATAGCAGTAAATAATAATTTTCCTAAAAATTTAGAGGTACTTAAAAAAGGGCATGAAAGGGTTACCAAAGCAAGGCTTGAGGATGCTAAGTTTTATTTTGAAAAAGATTTAAAGGAATCCTTAGAAAAAAAAGTAGAGAAATTAAAAGGAATAGTTTATCATATAAAATGTGGAACTTTATGGGATAAGACTCAAAGACTTATTGAGCTCGGAATTTATTTAGCTCAAAAAATAAACTCTCATATAGATTTAGAAAAAGTTAAAAAGGTTTGCTTTTATGCTAAGGCTGATCACGCCTCTGAAGTAGTTAAAGAATTTACTTCTCTTCAAGGAATAATGGGAAGCATATATGCAGATTATTTTGGAGAAAAGGAAATAGCCTCAGCCTTATATGAACAATACCTTCCTTCTCCACAAAATGAAAGTTTACCTCAGACTTGGGAAGGAACGATTCTTTCTTTAGTAGATAAGATCGATCACCTTGTTTCTCTTTTCGGAAGTGGTGAAAAACCTACAGGGGAGGCAGATCCTTATGGACTAAGAAGAGCAGCTTATGGAATTATAAAAATACTTATTGGAAAAAATATTTTTCTTGATTTAGACAATATTTTTAATTATGCTTTAAAAGTCCTTGAAAAACAAAGTTTTTTAAGAGAAAAAGAAGCTTTAACTGAAATTTTAGAATTTTTCAGAAAAAGATTAGAAGGTGAATTTTTAAATTTAGGTTTTAATAAATTACTCATTAGTGTGATCATAAAACTTCCTCTTAATCCCTTTGATCAATTTTTAAGAATAAAAGCTTTAAAAAATTTTCAAGATAGAAAAGATTTTATTGATCTTATTACGGGATTTAAGAGGGTTTCTCAAATACTAAAAGGAATTGAAATAGAAAAACTTCCAAATTTAGACCCTACCCTTTTTAAAGAAAAAGAAGAAAATGAGCTTTATTTTAAAATGTTAGAATTACAACCAAAGTTAGAAGATTTTTTAAATAAAAAAGAATACATAAAATATTTGGAAACACTTCTTGAATTTAAGGAATTAATTGATCGGTTCTTCGACAATGTATTTGTTATGGTTGAGGATAAAAAAATAAGAGAAAATAGACTCAAACTTTTAGCAGAAATTTCAATTCATTTCAATTCTTTTGGAGATTTTACATATCTTATGTAAATTTTTTAAAAATGCGTAGAGTTATAATAGGAACTGCTGGTCATATAGATCATGGAAAAACTTCTTTAGTAAAAGCTCTCACAGGAATTGATACAGATCGTCTCAAGGAGGAAAAGGAAAGAGGTATTACTATTGATTTAGGTTTTGCTAACCTTTTACTTCCTTCAGGAACACTTGCTGGAATTGTTGATGTTCCTGGGCATGAAAGATTCATAAGAAATATGGTTGCTGGAGCAACTGGTATAGATTTAGTTATTTTAGTTATAGCTGCGGATGAAGGGGTTATGCCTCAAACTAAAGAACATCTTGAAATCTGTGAACTTTTGGGAATAAAAGACGGGGTTGTAGTTATTACTAAAATAGATTTAGTTGATAAAGAATGGTTAGAAATGGTAAAAGAAGAAGTAGAAAAATTTTTAAAGGACACTTTTTTAAAAAATGCACCTATAATTTATTTTTCTGCTGTTACAGGAGAGGGAAAAGAAGAACTTTTAAAAATATTAGATGAAAAAGCTTCCCAAATAATTATGAAGCCTGAAGATCAACCATTTAGACTACCTATTGACGGGGTTTTTACTATTAAAGGGTTTGGAACTGTAGTAAGAGGAACAGCTATCTCTGGAAAAATAAGTATAAATCAAATAGTTAAAATATATCCTAAGGAACTGGAAAGTAAAATAAGAAATATACAGGTTCATGGAAAAAATGTAGAAACAGCTTATGCTGGTATGAGAGTAGCTTTAAACCTTCAAGGGATAGAAAAGGAAGAGTTAGAAAGAGGTGATGTAGTTGCTGAACCAGATGTCTTAAAACCTTCACAATGGTTAGATATAAAAGTTACCTCATTAAAAAATATAAAACCCTTTATAAGAAACTTTGAAAATCTTCTTTTTTATGTTGGTACTTCAGAAGTTCTGGGTAAAATTATTCTCTTTGGAAAGGATGATTTAAAACCAGGAGAAACTGATATTGCTCAAATATTTCTTCAAAAACCAGTTACTGTATGGAGAGGTGATAGATTTATTTTAAGAAGAGCATCCACTAATACTACTGTTGGTGGAGGAGAAATAATAAATCCAGTTTCTTATAGAAGAAAAAGGACTAAACCTTGGGAAAGAAAAGAACTCGAATTTATTTCTCAAGCTGAAACCCCAGAGCTTATCAAATATTATGTAGAAAAAAAGGGATTCCTGGGTATAGAAGAAAGGGATTTACAACTTGCTGTTTCTGTTTTTGGTGAAAAATTCAAAGAGTTAATAGATCACCTTTCTCAAGAAATAGTTAAATTAAAAGAAAAAGAAAAAGTTTTGTATTTCTCAAAAAATGCTAAAGAAAAACTTCAAAATAAAATAATTGATACTTTAAAAGAATATCATAAAAATAACCCTTTTAGTCCTGGATTGACTAAAGAACTTTTAAAAATGAGAATTTCTTCTTTTATTCCTGATGTATTTTTAAATTATGTAATAGACGAACTTATACAAAAGGGAATTTTAAACAAAGAAAAAGAAATACTATTTCTTTCTGAATTTAAGATGATTGATTCTACAGAAAAAGAGGAGCTTAAAAAACAAATTGAAGAAAAAATATTAAAAGAGGGGCTAACTCCAAGAGATTTTGATGAAATTCTTTTAGATTTTAAAGATAAATATAAAGCTGCAAAAGAACTCTCACAAACTCTCTTAAAAGAAGAAATTTTGGTTAAGGTTTCTGAAAAATTAGTTTATCATAAAAATATTCTTCAAGAAATTGAGAAAAAAGTAATAGATTTTTTAACCAAAAATAAAGAAATGACTTTATCTGACTTTAGAAAAATATTGGGTTCTGAGATAAGCAGAAAATACTTAATCCCCTTAGCAGAGTATCTTGACAAAAAGAAAATAACTTTAAGAATTGGAGATAAAAGAATTTTAAGAAAAAAACTCTAACTTTTTAATTTTTTAGAAGTTTTTGTTTTCTTTTTAGTCTTTTTTTCTTTTTCTTTACTTAATTGATAAAGTTTTTTTAATCCTTTAGCTACCTCTTTATGAAATTTTTCAGGTTTGTATCCTGTAAGAATTTCTATAACATCATCAATAGTTTCTACTGTATATATATGAAATTTACCGTTTTTAATATCTTCTAATACATCGTCATCAAGAAGAATGTTATCAAAATTTTTTGCAGGAACAATTACTCCTTGCTCACCTGTAAAATTAGTAAGTTTGCACACTCTATAAAACCCTTCTATCTTTTCCTTTATTCCCCCTACCGGTTGTATATTACCAAACTGATCAATAGAACCTGTTACTGCTATATCCTGTCTTATAGGAATTTTAGAAATAGCTGAAAGTATAACCATAAGTTCTGCAGCCGACGCACTATCTCCTTCTACAGGTTCATAAGCTTGTTCAAAAGTAAGGGTACAAGATAATTGAAGAGGAAAATCTGTGCTATATTTGTTATATAAATAAGAAGAAAGAATAAGGACCCCTTTTGAATGGATGGGGCCACTCATATCTATTTCTCTTTCAATATTAATAACTCCTTTTGTTCCAGGAAAAACATTGGCTGTAATTCTTGAGGGTTTACCAAAACTATGATCTCCTAAAACATAAACACTTAACCCATTAATTTGCCCTGTCTTTTTCCCCTCTATATCTATAATTATTTTACCTTCCTTTATAAGTTCTCTTATTTTTTCTTCTAACAAATTAACTCTAAATATTTTCTCTCTAAGGGCTTGTTTTATTTCTTTTTGAGTAATAATTTCATTTTTAGAAAGGATATCTGCTTCTCTAAGCAGGTCTATAATATTTTTCAAAACAACATTTATTTTTTTTCTATCTCCCGCTTGATAAATGGCATATTTAAGAACTTCGGAAAGTCCAGAGGCATCAACTTCTTTTAAATTTTCTTCTTTAATGATTTTTTTAATAATTTTGGGAAAGCTCTCTATTACTTTATTATTTATTTCTATTATTGGATTAAATTCTGCTTTTATCTTAAATAATTCAATAAATTCTGGATCGTAAAAACTTAAAAGATAATAAAGAAAAGAATCTCCTATTAAAAATACTTTAGCAGAAAAAGGTACTGGTTCTGGAAGAAGTCCTACATGAGGAACAGGAATTTCTTCTATCATTCCTCCCATAAGATATAGTTTTTTATGAAGAAGGGTCCTTTTAAGTAAAATCCAAACATAGGGATTTTTAAGAACCTCCCAGAGATCTAAAACAAGATAACCTCCGTTAACTTTGTGAAGTGTCCCAGGAGCAAGACTTAAATGATCAGCATAAAGTATTCCCATTTCAGCCCTATAATTAATCTGCCCAAAAAGACCTTTTAAAGTAGGCACTTTTTCATATATTACAGGAGCTCCTTCAGTTTTTGTATTATCTACTAAAACATTTACTCTAAAAACATTAAGAGCCCTATTAATACTATTTTGAATAACCACATTACCTTTAGCTTTTTCCCATTCAATAAAAAGATGAATATTTTTAACTAATTCTTCTTTTACTTCAGAAATAAATTCTTTTACCTCTTCTATATCTTTAAATTCTGCTTCCAACTTTTCAAAAGCTTTATTTACAATATTAGTAGCTATTTTTTTTCTCAAATTGACTAAATTTTCCCCTAAGGCACTATCAAGTTCACGAAGTTTTCTCATATATTGTCTGAAAGTAGGTTCAAAGGCATTTAAATTTCTTTGATATTCTTCCCTAAATTGTGGACTCTCCAATAATTGTTCTTGGGCTACAGGAGTTTCAATTTTAAAAATAGGAAGAAGTCTTACTCCTTCTGGACCAAAAAGAACCATTAAATTATATTTTTTAGCTTCTTCTATTAATTCATTTATAACCTTTTCTTTTTGAGAATCTATTTCTTTAGTAAGGGCACTTAGTTCCTCTTCATATTCTTTTCCTTCAAAAGCTTTAAAAGTCTCCCTTTTTAAAAATTCCAAAACTTCTTCAATATAATCTGCTAATTTCCTTCCGTAACCTGCCGGTAATACTATAGCTTTTGGACGATAAAAATCTTTGAAATTGTTTACATAACAAATATCCGAAGGTTTTGCTTTAGTCGGAGTTATTTCTTGAAGCCTCTTTAAGGTATATCTACTTCTTCCTATTCCATTTGGACCACATACATAAACATTATAACCTTCCTTATCAAGTTGTAGGGCTAAATCAAAAGCCCTCTCCACCCTTTCTTGTTGAATAAAAATTTCTTCTTCTTGATATTCTGAAGTTCCAGAAGAATAACTAAAATCAATTATTAAATTTTCAAAATTTAGTCTTTTCCAAGCCATTATGTTTTAAAATTTTAAAAAAATATTTATAAAATACAAGGCTTTCTGTTGCAATTTTTTATAATAAAAGTAAAATTTTCTTTCTGTTAGCTTTCAAAGAGAGAGGTTAAACTTATGAAAAAACGTCCTATGACCTTAGCAGAAAAAATTTTAGCAACCAAATTAAAAAGAGATTATGTAGAACCTGGAGAATTAGTAGAAGTTCCAGTAGATTTAACATTGGCAAATGATATTACAGCCCCTTTAGCTATTAAAATTTTTGAGTCTACAAACATTGGAAAAGTTTTTGATCCAGAAAAAATAGTTCTCGTAATGGATCATTTTACTCCTAATAAAGATATTAAAAGTGCAGAACAAGTAAGACTTTGTAGAGAGTTTGCCAGAAAATATAAGATTTCACACTATTATGAAGGAGGAAACTGTGGTATTGAACATGCTTTACTTCCAGAACTGGGTTTAGTAGGACCAGGGGATATCGTAATCGGAGCTGATAGCCATACTTGTACTTATGGAGCTTTAGGAGCTTTTGCTACAGGAGTTGGTTCAACAGATCTTGCAGCTGCTTGGATTACCGGTAAAACATGGTTTAAAGTTCCAGAAACTATTAAATTTGTTTACTATGGAAGACCTAAACCTTGGATTACTGGAAAAGATCTTATTCTTTATACTATAGGAGATATAGGAGTTGACGGAGCACTTTATAAAGCAATGGAATTTACAGGAGAAACAATAAAAAAACTTTCTATGGCTGAAAGATTTACTATGGCAAACATGGCTATTGAGGCAGGAGGGAAGGTAGGTTTAATAGAACCTGATAAAATAACCTTGGCTTATATAAAAAATCGTTTTAAAAGGGAACCGGTTATTTTAAAAGCTGACAAAAATGCTAAGTACATAGAAATTAGAGAATATGATGTTTCTAAAATAGATCTTCTTGTTGCCCTACCTCATCTTCCTTCTAATGTAAAACCAGTTAAAGATCTGCCTGATAAAATTTATATTGATCAGGTAGTAATTGGATCTTGTACCAATGGAAGAATTGAAGATTTAGCAATTGCTGCAAAAATTTTAAAAAATCGTAAGGTAAATCCTAATGTAAGATGTATTATTATACCAGCAACGCCCAAAATTTACTATGAAGCATTGAAGAGAGGTTATATTAGAGTATTTATAGAAGCTGGGGCTATTGTATCACCTCCCACCTGTGGCCCCTGTCTTGGTGGACATATGGGAATTTTAGCAAAAGGAGAAAAGGCTGTGGCAACCACTAATAGAAATTTTGTGGGAAGAATGGGACATCCTGAGAGTGAGGTATATCTTTCTGGACCTGCTGTTGCAGCTGCAAGTGCAGTACTTGGATATATAGGAACTCCGGAAGAATTGGGACTTAGAGAGGAGGATTAAAAATGGATAAAATTAAAGGAAAAGCTTGGAAATTTGGAGACAATATAGATACAGATGTAATAATTCCTGCAAGATATTTAAATACTACTGATCCGGAAGAATTAGCTAAACACTGCATGGAGGATGCGGATCCAGAATTTCCAAAAAAAGTTAATAAGGGTGATATTATTGTAGCAGGAAAAAATTTTGGATGTGGCTCCTCCCGTGAACATGCACCTATTGCCATAAAAGCCTGTGGAATAGCCTGTGTTATAGCTGAAAGTTTTGCAAGAATTTTTTACAGAAACGCCTTTAACACCGGGCTTTTGATTTTGGAATGTCCTGAAGCAGTTAAAGAAATAGACACCGGAGATGAATTAGAAATTTATCCTGAGGAAGGAAAAATAATTAATCTAACCAAAAATAAAGTATTTTTTACTAAACCTTTACCTCCTTTCATGAAAGAAATACTTGATGACGGTGGCTTAATTCCCCACATTATGAAAAAATTTAAAAATTAACAATCATGAAGATAGAAAAAGAAAAGGCTGATTTTTATACACTTTGGGATATTATAAAAGCTTTAAGAAGTGAAAATGGGTGTCCTTGGGATAAAAAACAAACCCCCCAAAGTTTAAAAAAATATCTTATAGAAGAGGTTTATGAAGTTTTAGAAGCTATAGATAAAAGCAATCCAGAAGAAATAAGAGAAGAGTTGGGGGATCTTTTATTTCTTCTTCTTTTTATTATATACCTTTATGAAGAAGAAAAGCTTTTTACTTTAAAAGATCTTCTCTATTTAACAGCCCAAAAAATGATACGAAGACACCCACATGTTTTTGGAGAAGAAGTGGCTAAAAGTGCTGAAGAAGTAATTAAGCGCTGGCAAAAAATTAAAAAAGAAGAGGGAAAAGAGCCTTCAATACTTGGAAATATTCCAAAAAGTTTACCAGCTTTACAAAGAGCTTTTAGATTAGGAGAAAGAGCTGGTAGAGTCGGATTTGATTGGGAAAAAGGAGAAGAGGTTCTTGAGAAAATAAAGGAGGAAATAGAAGAAATTAAAGAATCTTTAAATAATCTTCCTAAGGAAAAATTGAAAGAAGAAATAGGAGATCTTTTATTTAGCATAGCTAATTTTTCAAGAAAACTTGAAATTAATCCTGAAGAAGCTTTAAAACTTGCTTTAAATAAATTTGAAAACCGTTTTAAATTACTTGAAAAAGAAATAGAAAAAAGAGGACTCTCTTGGGAAAAATTAAATATTAAAGAGCTTGATCAAATATGGGAAGAAATAAAGAATCATTATGAGCCAAACAATTATTGAAGTACAAAATCTCTATTTTTCTTATGAAGATCACCTTATTCTTGAAAATATTAATTTAAAAGTAGAAAAGGGGGATTTTTTAGCTTTAATCGGACCAAATGGAGGAGGAAAAACCACCCTTGCAAGATGTATTCTTGGATTTTTAACTCCCACTAAAGGAAAGATATTTCTTTGGGGAGAAGAAATCAGAAATTTTAAAAATTGGCATAAAATAGGCTATGTACCTCAAAGAGCAGGAGACTTAATAGATTCCTTAACACCTCTTTCTGTTAAAGAGTTCCTTTTGCTTCCCTTTAAATGGTATAAAGTTTCTCTAAAACCTTCTTTATTAGATAAATTAACAGAAAAGTTTGGTATGAAAAATCTTCTTAATAAAAAAATCGGTGAACTATCCTATGGACAACTTCAAAGATCCTATATAGTAAGAGCACTTATTTTAGACCCGGAAATTTTGATACTCGATGAACCCTCTGTAGGATTAGATTTTTTTACTCAGGAGGTTTTTTACGAAACCTTAGGAGAATTTCATAAAAGGGGACTTACCATTATCCTAATAACTCACGAAACTTGGCTTTTAACTAAATGGGTTAATAAAGTAGCTTGTATTAATCAAAAACTTTATTTCCATGGAGATCACGAAAGCTTTTGTATTATGGCTAAAAAATTAGAATTCTTCCCAGAACATCATAAAATTGAACATACCCATTGGTAAGAATATGGAATTTTTTCTTGATTCTATAAATTTAATAAAATGGGGACTTTTATCAGGAATGTTATTAGGACTATCTATTTCCTTTACTTCCCCCTTTCTTATTTTAAAAAGAAATGCCCTTTTTCCTCATGCTTTAACTCATATATACTTTTTGGCTGTAATTATCACTTCTTTAATTTTAAATAATTTGCCTTTTTTTCTTTCCTTTCCTTTTATAGTTATTTTTACCCTCCTTTTTACTTCCTTAATCTGGATTTTAAAAAAATACACCAAATTTTATGAAGATACTGCTACTTCTATTATTGCACATTTAGCTTTAGGATTAGCCTTGATAGTAGCTGCAAAAACTTACCAATATGATGCAAGAATCCTTTCTTATCTTTTTGGAAGTTTACTTGGCATCACTTATAAAGATTTTTTTGAAAGCTTAATAGTTCTTTTCTTTACTTTATTCTTGTTTTATAGATTTTATCCTTTATGGATAGCACAAATCACTGATAAAGAACTTCCAGGGCTTAATTTCAAATTAGCTAATTTTTCATTTTTAATCTTAATCACTTTGCAAATTATAATTGGAGTAAAATTAATGGGAATTTTATTGGTTTCGGTTTTATTCGTATTTTCAACTACTTTTGTTTTACAATTTATAAAAAGTTTTAAATTTTTAATAATAGTTATTTGTTTTTTGAATATTATTGGAATTTTAGGAGGAGCTTTAATATCTATTTTTTTTGATATTCCATTTTCTGGGGCAGTAGTTATATTTATGAGCTTATATATTTTAATTTCTTTAATCAGAGGCTTTTTGAGATGAAACTTATTGATACCCACGCCCATTTAAATTTTTCAGATTTTTTTAAAAAGGATTTAGAAGAAGTAATAAAAAGGGCAAAAGAAAATGGAGTTATTCATGTTATAGTAGTAGGGATAGATCTTACTACTAACCAAAGAGCTTTGGAATTATCTAAACTTTATCCTGATTTTATAACACCTGCGATTGCCTTTCACCCTCATGAAGTAAAAAAAATTAAAGAGCAAGATTATAAGTTTTTAGAAGAAAATATAGAAAAAGTTTGCGCTATAGGAGAAACTGGTCTTGATTGGGTTAAAGAATATTCACCTAAGGAAGCCCAAATAGAGCATTTTCTGAGACATTTAGAATTGGCTAAAAAATATAATAAACCTGTAATTCTTCATTTAAGAGGAGATGACCTTTTTTGGAAAGAGGCTTTAAAAATTTTGAAGAATTATTCGGATTTAAAACTTCTTTTTCATTGTTATACCTCTCATAAATTTATTGCTTCTAAAATTCTTGATTTAGGTGGTTTTATTTCCGTTCCAGGAGTAGTAACTTTTGAAAAGGCTGAAATTTTAAAAGAAGCTGTTAAATTTATTCCTAAGGATAGACTTATGTTAGAAACAGATAGCCCCTTTTTAGCACCTCATCCCTTTAGAGGAAAAAGAAATGAACCGGCATTTTTAATCTATATAGCTCAAAAGGTTGCAGAAATTAAAAATATGGATTTAGAAGAGATTTCAGAAAAAACTACAGAAAATGCAATCAAATTTTTTAATTTAAAAATTTAAAAGGGGGTTAAAGTAATAGATGAAGTTAAAAAGAACTCACTATATAGGAGAACTTGACAATACTTTTATTGGCAAAGAAATCATAATTTCAGGTTGGGTTTTAAGAAGAAGGGATCACGGAGGAGTAATCTTTTTAGACGTAAGAGATAGAACTGGGCTTTTACAGGTAGTTTTTGAAGAAGGAATTGACCCTGAAATCCATAATTTAGCAGATTCTATAAGAATAGAGTATGTAATAAGTGTTAAGGGTTTAATAAGAAGAAGACCCCCTGGTATGGAAAATCCCAAAATACCTACAGGAGAAATAGAGCTTGTAGCAAAGGAAGTAGAAATTTTAAATATTTCTAAAACCCCTCCCTTTCCCATGGATGAAGATCTTTCTGAAATTTCAGAAGCAATTCGTTTAAAGTATCGATATTTAGAAATGAGAGCCTTAGATGGCTTAAAACCTTTTATTTTTAGACACAAAGTAAATCAAATTATTAGAGAATTTTTAAATAGTAAAGGTTTTTTAGAAATTGAAACTCCTTTCTTAACCAAAAGTACACCTGAGGGAGCAAGAGATTATTTAGTTCCAAGTAGACTTTACCCAGGGAAATTTTATGCCCTTCCCCAATCTCCTCAGCTTTTTAAACAGATTTTAATGGTAGCAGGGGTAGATAAATATTATCAAATAGTAAGATGCTTTAGAGACGAAGATTTAAGAGCAGACAGACAACCAGAATTTACTCAACTTGATATAGAAATGTCTTTTGTAGAAGAAAATGATGTAATGAGTATTGTTGAAGAGTTGTTGGCTTATCTTTTTGAAAAAGCATTAAATATTACCTTAGAAACCCCTTTCCCAAGACTTTCCTATGAAACTGCTTTAAGAGATTATGGAACAGATAGACCAGATATCAGGTTTGATATGAAATTAAAAGACCTTTCTCATCTCTTTAGAGAGACTACTTTTAAAGTTTTTAGAGATGCTTTAGAGTCTGGTGGTATAATAAAGGGCTTAAAAGTTCCTGCTAATTTTTCCAGAAAAGAACTTGATGAGTTGACTAAATTTGCTCAAGAATTAGGTGCTAAAGGACTTGCCTGGATAAAATATAATAAAAATGCAAGCTCCTTTGAAGAAAAATGGAGTTCTCCTATTGTTAAATTTTTTGAAATTTCAATTTTAGAGAAACTTGAAGAAGTCTTTAATCCTTTAGAAGATCTTGCTACTTTCTTTTTTGTAGCAGATAAAGAAGATGTTGTAAATAGTGTATTATCAGAATTAAGAATTCACTTAGCTAAAAAAATAAATCTCGTCCCAGAAAATAAATTTAATTTCGTTTGGATAACAGATTTTCCTCTTTTTGAATGGGACGAAGAGGAAAATCGTTTAGTTTCGGTACACCATCCTTTTACTCATCCTAAGGAAGAAGACATCCCTCTTCTTGATACTGATCCTTTGAAAGTAAAATCAAAAGCCTATGATATTGTCCTCAATGGAGTAGAAATAGGTGGAGGAAGTATCCGTATCCACAAAAGGGAACTCCAAGAAAAAATTTTTAAACTTTTAAATATACCCCTGGAAGAGGCTCAAGAAAAATTCGGGTTTTTACTTACTGCTTTAGAATATGGTGCTCCACCTCATGGAGGTATTGCTTTTGGACTTGATCGTTTAATTATGCTTATGCTTGGTAAAAAGAGTATAAGAGAAGTTATTCCCTTCCCAAAGACCCAAAGAGCTCAGTGTTTGCTTACAGGAGCTCCCTCAGAAGTAAAAATTGAACAAATTTTAGAATTGCATCTATTACCTGGTTGGAAAAAAGATAAAACTTAAGTAGAATGGAATTTTTTCTTGAAGCAGGACTTAAAGGTTTAAATAAATGGCTAAGATTTTTTGGTTACAAAACTCAAGTTTGTGAAAATAAAATTGATAAAGAAATAATACTCAAACATAAAGACAAAATTTTTCTTATAACCAGTCCTTCTACCGCAAAATTACTGGAAAAAGCAGGAATTAAATATTTATTATTACCAAGAGAAAGCTTAAAAGCCCAATTAACTGTTCTTGTTCATAAATTAAATTTAAACACAGAACTAAAACTTAACTTATGCAGTATCTGTGGAGAAGAATTAATATCAGTTAAAAAAGAGGACTTTAAAGAGCTTATTCCACTTAAGGTTTACCAGTTTTATAATGAATTTAATTATTGTCCCAAATGTAAAAAACTTTATTGGGAAGGTGATCACATTAAAAGATTGAAAGAAAGATTGAAAAATCTTATTAAAGATTGAAAATGAATGAGGATTTGGAAAAATTAAATGAAGAAATCAAAAATTGTAAAAAATGTGATCTTTGGAAATTAAGAAATAATGCGGTCCCGGGAGAAGGTCCATCTTCTGCAAAAATTATAATTATAGGTCAAGCTCCTGGTGTTCAGGAAGATAAAACTGGAAGGCCCTTTGTTGGGCCAGCTGGAAAATTTTTAAATTATCTTTTAGAGCTTGCTGGCCTAAAAAGAGAAGAAGTTTTTATAACCTCTCCCTTAAAATGTTTACCTCAACCCCCAATTAATAGAAAACCTAAAAAGAAAGAAATTGAAAGCTGTCTTCCTTGGTTAAAAAAACAAATAGAAATTATTAACCCCCAAAAAATTATTTTATTAGGTGAAGTAGCTTTTTCTGTATTTTTCCCAGATAAAAATTTAAAAGATTTTAGAGGAAAAAAGATAAAAAAAGAGGGTAAAGAATTTTTTATTACTTATCATCCAGCAGCAGGCTTAAGATTTCCAAAAATTAGGAAAATTTTAGAAGAGGATTTTAAAAAATTTAAGAACCTACTTACTTAGTTTTTTTAATAATAAATCTAAAATTTTTTCTGCATCACCTATAAGAGCTAAATTTGCCATTTTAACCAAAGGGGCTTCTTTATCAGTATTTATAGCAATTATATATTCTGAATTTTCCATTCCTACAGTATGTTGAAGAGCTCCTGAAATACCAAATCCAATATAAACTTTTGGTCTAACAATTACTCCACTAATCCCTATCATTCTTTCCTCTTCTACCCAACCTTCATAACATACCGGACGTGTTGCTCCAACTTCAGCACCCAAAATTTCTGCAAGTTCAAAAAGTTTTTGAAAATTTTCTTTATTTTTTAAACCTCTACCTCCTGCAACTATTACTTTTGCTGTAGAAAGTTTAGTAGGTTTCTTCTTAAAAGGTGTAAAATTTCTTATTTTTAGTTTACTTTTCCAAACAAAATCTTTAGGAAAAACTATTTCTTTCATTAAAGGTTCTTCTATTCCATATTTAATACTAAAAGCTCCTAAGGATATAGTTGCCATAACAGGAGTACTTTTAGAAATAAGTTTAGCTATAATATTTTCTCCGTAAGTTGGTCTTGCCATTACAATTTGATTATCCTTCACCTCTAAACTATTTACATGAGCACAAAGACCTATATTTAAAGCACCTGCAATCCTTGGTGCTAAAGACATTCCTATTTTAGTTGCCGGAAAGAAAAATCCATAAGGTTGAGAAGATTCTATTATTTTAACAAGAACTTCGGCATAAAGATCTTCCCTAAAATCTTTTAATTCTTCATTTATTACAAACCATACTTCATCTGCTAAAGATTTTCTAATTTCCTCTAAATTTTTAATATCTTTTAAGGAATCTATTAAACAAACCAAGACAAGC
Source organism: Thermodesulfobacterium geofontis OPF15 (assembly GCF_000215975.1). NCBI lineage: Bacteria > Pseudomonadati > Thermodesulfobacteriota > Thermodesulfobacteria > Thermodesulfobacteriales > Thermodesulfobacteriaceae > Thermodesulfobacterium > Thermodesulfobacterium geofontis. The sequence goes on from NC_015682.1 coordinate 1,296,683, forward strand.
TTTTTATTTAAAGTTTTCCCAATTTCTTTTAAAGGAGAAAGTATCTCTAAGCTTGAGGTATTTAATTCTCCTCTATAGATTTCTCCGTAAGCTACAATATTTCCTTTGGATAAATTTTCTAATTCCACTTTCTCGAGCATTTTTTAACCTCAAAGCCTGATTAATCCTTTTTCTTTAAAAATTTCTAACAATTTCTCTGCAAGTTCTTCAGGATTCCCTTCTAAAATAATTCCCTTAGCTTCTATTTTCTTTTCAGAAACTTCAACTACTTGGGTTGGCGAACCTTGAAGCCCCAATTTTTGGGGATCTAAATCTAAATCTTTTGCTTGCCAAACTAAAGGTTCTTTACTTTTAACTTCTATTAACTTTTTTAAAGAAGGAGGTCTTATGTAATCAAAAGCTGTAGGAGAAATAGATACAACCAAAGGTGGCTCAACTTCAACCTCCTCTTCTCCGTAATCAATTTCTCTAATAGCTATCCATTTATTATTTTCCAAAAAAAGATTTTTAACATTAGTAAGAGAGGGTATACCAAGCAAACTTGCTGTTTCTGGAGGAACTTGAGCTGTCTCTCCATCTATTGATTTAAGTCCCATTAAAACAAGAGAAAAAGGAGAAAGTTTTTTAATGGCTTTTGCTAAAACATAGCTTGTTGCAAGTGTATCCGATCCTGCAAAGGCTTTATCAGAAAGAAGTATCATCTGATCAGCACTTAGGGCGTAGGCATGTTTTAAAAGGGGAACTACATTGGGAGGACCCATGGAAATAACTATTACTTCAGTATTATAAGTATTTTTTAATCTTCCTGCCATCTCTAAAGCTACTCTATCATTGGGATTTAAAATAAGTTCCAAACTTTCTCTTTTTAAAGTACGCGTTTCAGGATCAACTTTTATAGTTCCTGGTTTAGGAACACCTTTTATACATACTATTATCTTTTCCATTTTTAGAGCCTTATTTGTAATATTTGATAAGCTCTCTTGCTATTATATTTCTTTGTATTTCATTTGTTCCTTCGTAAATTTGGAGGCATTTTGCATCTCTAAAATATTTTTGGACAGGATAGTCTCTCATATATCCGAAACCACCCATCATTTGGATAGCCCTTTCGGTGATCCACATAGCAACGTCACTGGTAAAGCATTTTACTATAGAGGATATCCCTGTAATATCTTTAGCACCACTATCGATATATTTTGTGGCATTATAAACTAAAGCTCGTGCTGCTTCTAATTTAATAGCCATTTCAGCAAATGTATGACTTACTGCCTGAAAATTATAAATGGGCTGTCCAAATTGTATTCTTGAATTAGCATGTTTTAAAGAAATTTCCATAGCAGCTTGAGCTATTCCAAGAGCTTGAGCCCCTACTCCACATCTTCCAAAATCTAAGGTTCTTAAAGCAACTATAAATCCCATCCCTTCCTTCCCAAGAAGTCTATCTTTAGGAATTTTACAATCATTGAAAAAAAGTTCAGTAGTAACAGAAGCTCTTAATCCTAATTTTTTTTCTTTTTTCCCTACAGAAAAACCGGGATCGTTTTTTTCTACAATAAAGGCACTTGCACCTCTTGCCCCTTTTGCAGGATCAGTCATTGCAACCACAATATATATATCTGCAATGCCTCCATTTGTGATAAAATGTTTCATTCCGTTAAGTATATAAAAATCACCTTCTTTTTTTGCTATAGTTTTTATAGCAAAGGCATCACTTCCTGCTTGAGGTTCTGTTAAGGCAAAAGCACATATCATCTTTCCTCTTGCTATTTCAGGAAGATATTTTTTCTTTTGCTCCTCATTTCCAAAAAGAATTATGGGATAACTTCCAAGAAAAGTTGCCGCATAAGTGGTAGTAACTCCTGCACAATAATAAGAAAGTTTTTCCACTGCAAGACACATTTCAAAACTTCCCCAACCTAACCCACCATATTCTTTGGGAATAATTATTCCAAAAAGATCTGCATCTGCTAAAGCTCTGATAGGTTTTTCATCAAAAACTTCTTCTTCATCCCATTTTAATGCATAAGGTTTTATATATTCTTCTCCAATCTGAGTAACTAAATCAACTAAAATTTTTTGTTCTTCAGAAAGAGAATATTTAATCATACCCTTTACTTTTTTAAATTTTTAAATATTTAAGTTAATTTAAGTTAAAAAAGATTTAAAAAATTTTACTAAAAATTTTTAATAAAACAAGTCATGAATGTGAAAAGAGTTGTAGTTACAGGAATGGAAGTTATTACTCCTCTTGGGATAGGATTAAAAAGTTGTTGGGATAATTTAAAAAATGGTGTTTCTGGAATTAAGAAAATTAGTTTTTTTGACCCAAAAAACCATAAATGCCAAATTGCTGGTGAATGTAGAGATTTTAAAGCTGAAGATTTTTTAGATCCCAAGTTTATTAGAAGATATGATAGAATGTTTCATCTCTTCGTTTCTGTAACACTTCTTACAGCTGAAAATTGGAATTTTAAAAAAGATTTGGTAAAAAATCCTTTTAGATTTTCAGTAATCGGGGCAAGTGCTTTGGGGGCTCCTTCAACCTTTGAAGAAATAATCTTACAATATTTAAATTTTGGTCCCAAAAAAGTTTCACCTATGGCTGTTATTAATTTATCAGCAAATACTGCAGCAGGAGAAGTAGCAAGAATTTTTAATGCTAAAGGTCCTCAATATTTTTTACAAGAAGCTTGTTCTGCTGGAACAAAAGCTTTAGGATTAGCTTATGAATTAATAAAAAATGATGTGATTGATATTGCTTTTGTTATAGGAGCTGATTCAGGGATTAGACCTGCTGTAATGGCAAGTTTAGAAAATTTAGGAGCTATTGTAGATGCGAAATGGAATGAAACTCCAGAAAAAGCGAGTAGGCCATTTGATAAATTACGAAGCGGATTTGTACCAGCAGAAGGTTCAGGTTGTGTTATTTTAGAATCTTTAGAAAATGCTTTGAATAATGGAAGAACTCCACTTGCTGAAATAATAGGATTTGGAGCAACCTGTGATGCTTATCATCCCACTGCTCCTGAACCCTCAACTCAAAGTATAATAGAATGTATAAAAATGGCTTTAAAATCTGCCAAAATTAAACCAGAAGCTATAGATTATATAAATGCTCATGGAACAGGGACTCTTTTAAATGATGTTGCAGAAACAAAAGCCATAAAAGAAGTTTTTGGAGAATATGCTTATAAGATCCCTATTTCAGCTAATAAATCAATGATAGGACATACTTGGGGAGCAGCAGGAATCATTGAAACTATTTTTTCTATAAAAACTATCTTAGAAGAAACTATTCCACCAACCATAAATTTAGAATACCCTGATCCAGAATGTGATCTTTATTATGTTCCTCAAAAGGCAATTAAGAAAAAAGTTAAAACTGTTTTAAAAAATTCCTTTGGTTTTGGAGGAATAAATGCGTGCTTAATATTAAAAGCTTGGGAAGGAGGTGAAAAATAATGTACACCTATGATGTTGAATATTTTAAGAGACTTTTCGAAAAGAACTTCCTTTATATCAGAACTTTTATGAGAAATGTAGAAAGATATAAAAATAGAATTGCTCTAATTGATGCAGAAAAAGATAAAAAATGGAGTTATGAAGCTTTAAATTCTGAGGTTAACAAACTTGCCTATGCTTTAATTGAAAGTGGAATAAAACCTGGTGATGTGATAGTTTATCAATTAATGAATTTACCTGAATTTGCCTTTATTTATTTAGCTTCCCAAAAAATAGGAGCTATAAATTGTCCCATAAATTATAGACTTTCTCCAGGAGAGACTGCTTATATTTTAGACGATTCAAAACCTTATGTATTTATTTTTCAAGCTTCCTTAGGTGAAAAAGTTAAAAATGCCTTAGAAATAGCTCAACATAAACCGAAAGTATTAATATATGTAGAAGATGGAAAATGTGATTTGGGAATTTCTTACACTGAGTTTATTAAAGATAAGCCCTTATCTGAACCACCTGAGCCTTCTTATGATGCATGGGCTGAAGTTACAAGACTTTACACCTCAGGAACAACAGGAAGACCTAAAGGAATCCCATTTAATAATGTTAATGAAGTATTAAGTTGTTTGGATGTAATTATTTATTTAGGATTAAATAAAGAAGATATTCTTTTCAATCTTTCTCCTTGGTTTCATAGAGGTGGCATCCATTTAGGTGGACCTGGTCCAGGTTTATTCTTAGGAGCTGCAATTGTAGCTATGAAAACCTTTTCTCCTAAAAGGGCTTTAGAAGTCATAGAAAAATATAAAGTTACTTTTACTGTAGGAGTCCCAAGTATGTATAAACTATTAATAGAAGAACAAAAGAAATTTTCTTATAATATAAAATCTCTTAGGGGCGCCTTAAGTATGGGAGCTCCTCTTGATAAAAGTCTTTGTATAGAGATGAAAGAAATTTTAACACCTAATATTTTTAATGGCTACGGAACCTCAGAAACCTTTTTAAATACTTTACTTATACCAGAGGATTTACCTGAAAAAGCAGGAACTGCAGGAAGAAATATAACCTTTTTTGCTGATGTAAGAGTAGTAAAAGTTTATCCAGATAAATTCGCAGAACCTGAAGAATTAGTAGAAAGAAACAATCAGGAAGTAGGAGAAGTAATTATGAGAAGTTTAACAGGACCTTATGATTACTATAATAAACCTCAAGAAAGAGCAAAAAGAGTTTATAAAGATTGGTTTTATTGTGGTGATCTGGCTACTTGGGATGAAGAGGGATACCTTACCATAGTTTCAAGAAAAGATGATATGATAATTGTGGGAGGTGAAAATATATATCCTGTACAAATTGAAGAAGCTATTCAAGAACATCCTAAGGTACTTCAGTGTGCTGTTGTAGGTGTGCCTGATGAATTGAGAGGACAAGCTATAGTTGCTTATGTGGTCAAAAAAGACGAATCTCTAACTTTAGAGGAACTTAAAGAATTTATTAGTAAACATCCTATGATTCCACCTCATAAAAGACCTCGCTATTGGGCATTTGTTGATGAACTTCCAATGACTGCAACAGGAAAAAAACAACATTATAAACTTAGAGAAAAGGTTTTAGAAGATCTTAAAAAGGGTCTTTTAATGCGCTAAAAAATTAAAAAGGGGTGGCAAATGAAAAGATTAATACTATTATTTTCAATCCTTTTAATCTCTTTTTTTTATAAAGTTTTTTTTGCCTTTTGTATAGAACATCAACCAGGAATAGGAATTAGATTAAGAGAGGAAACCTTAGATAATTATCTATTTTTAAAAACTGCCCCTTTACTTTCTTTCTGGGATGATTCAAGTGTTTTAAGATTTAAAGTTAGTTTATGGGATAAAATAAAAATAAACAATAGCACTTCAATCTACTTAAGATTAGTAACTGAACCAAGATACTATATAGGACCTCATGAGGTAACCCTTGACCATGCTCACAATATTAAAAATTTTGATCAGGATGAAATTTTAATAGATAATTTTTATTTAGAAGTCAAAAAACCCTTTAATCTTCCTTTAGATTTAAAGATAGGAAGACAAGATTTTCTTGGAGAAGATATGTATGGAGAAGGCTTTTTAATTTTTGATGGAACCCCTGGAGATGGATCAAGGACCTTCTTTTTTAATGCTATAAGAGCAAGATGGTTTATACAAAAAAATCATACCTTAGATTTTGTATTTATTTCAAATCCCAAAACAGAAAGATATTTTCCTATTATTCATCCATCTTATAAAGATTTTACTTCCGAATATTTTATGCTTTATTACCATGGCAAAAAAAGACTCATTGCAACTGATGAAAAGGGACTTATGATTTATGGAAAAAGTAAGCTCTTTAAAAATTTAACCTTAGAACCTTACTATATTTTTAAGGAAGAAGAAAGTTGGGGATTTAATCCCAATTTACATTTACATACCTTTGGCATAAGAGGAGTTTTAAATTGGAAAGAATGGGGATTAAGAGGTGAAATTGCTACTCAAAATGGAAGATATTCAGGCACAAAAGATGTTTCAGGATTAGGAGGATATATTTATCTTAATAGGATTTTTAAAGAAATTCCTTTTTCTCCAAAGTTTGAAATAGGCTATGTTTATCTTTCTGGGGATAATCCTCATACTAAAAAAGATGAAGGTTGGAATCCTTTGTTTTCAAAGGGTGCATTTATAAATGAGCTATATAGTTATGTAATTTTAGTTGAAAACATTTTTAAAAACGGTCCCATGCCAGCATATTGGAGTAATTTAAGAAGTTTAGTTTTCAATCTTTATTTATCTCCCTACAAAGACCTTAAATTAAGACTTTCCTATCAAAAAATGTGGGCTGTAAGAACACCTTACTTTCCTTTAACTGCGGAGCAAATGGCAATAGATCATGAAGCAGCACTTCTAAGATTTTTTTGGGGGGCAATGATTTCAGGAGAAGATAAAGATAGAGGACAGGGTTTTACCATTGAAGGAAGCTATAAGTTTAAACCTAATATCACAGGTCTTTTAAAATATGAACACTTTGACCCAGGAAATTTTTATACTTCAAAGACAAGGGATGCTAAATTTTTAAGAATACAATTAGAGATGAAATTTTAATTTTTTAATTTAAAGTTACTTAAAATTATTTAAAAACTTGGGGTGAAAAATGGAAAAAAAAGAAATTTCAAATTTATTAAGAGAAAATCCTAAGGAAATAGATAGGTTAATTTATAGAGCTGTTTTTGAGGACTCACAACTACTTAAAACCCTTCAAGAAGTTTTAAAAGATTTCAATTATAAAGGATTTTCTATTTATCCTCTTTATCAAGAATTTTCCAAAAAATTTTTAGGTTTTACAGTTCCTGCAATCAATATAAGAGGAATGACCTATGACGTTGCAAGGACAGTCTTTAAGGTAGCAAAAAGATTAAAAGTAGGGGCTTTTATTTTTGAAATCGCCAAATCTGAAATGGGTTATACTAAACAATCACCTTTAGAATATGCTACAGTCATTCTTTCAGCTGGTTTTAGGGAAAATTTTGACGGACCCATTTTTATTCAAGGAGACCACTTTCAATTTAATAGAAAATCCTATTTTACAGATCCGGAAAGAGAAAAAAATAACATTAAAAATCTTATAAATGAAGCTATCCTTTCTCAATTTTATAACATTGACATTGATGCTTCAACTCTTGTTATTCTTGAAAAAGAAGATCTTAATGCACAACAAAGGCATAATTATGAAGTTACTGCTGAAATTGCTGAATTTATTAGAAGTATAGAACCAGAAGGAATAACTGTAAATCTCGGTGGAGAAATAGGAGAAATAGGAGGACATAATAGTACTCCTGAAGAACTACGAGCATTTATGCAAGGATTTAATAAAGTTTTTAAAGGAAAAATTGGAATTTCAAAAATAAGTGTTCAAACTGGAACTTCCCATGGAGGTATAGTTTTACCTGATGGAAAAATTGCTACTGTTAATCTTGATTTTAATACTTTAAAAACTTTATCTAAAATTGCCAGAGAGGAATTTGGACTTGCAGGAGCTGTTCAACATGGAGCATCTACTCTTCCAGAAGAATATTTTAGTCTCTTCCCAGAATCAGAATGTGTAGAAGTGCATCTGGCAACAGGTTTTCAAAATTTCCTTTATGATCACCCTGCCCTACCCTCTGAATTTAGAGAAAAAATATATAATTATCTTAAAAATCAATTTAAAAATGAATGGAAAGAAGATATGACAGAAGCTCAATTTATATATAAAACAAGAAAAAAGGGATTTGGCGCCTTTAAAAAAGATTGGTGGGATTTACCTTCCGAAGTAAAAGAAAAAATTTTATCTGACATGGAAAGCCTTTTTGAAAAAATATTTAAAGCTTTAAATGTAGTTAATACTTTAGAGATTGTAAAATCTAAAATATTTTAATTTTCTTTAAGAGTTCTATAAAAAGTTTAAGCTCTCTTAAATGTTGAATTTTTAAATATTAAATGATATATTTCAATCTTATGAATGTTTTCAGGATAGAGGTTTCTTCTAAACCTTTCTTTAAAGATGCAATAGGAGCTAAGATAAAAAGAAAAATTAAACATCATTTAAATATTTCTTTAGAAGACCTTTATTTTATAAAAGTATATTTAGTTGAAGGAAATTTTTCTGAAGAAATTATTAGAATTTTTGCAGAATCTGCTCTTTGTGATCCTGTAATCCAAACTTATAGTATTAATGAGTACGTATCTTTAAAGCTAAATTTTTCTTTTGATTGGGTTTTAGAGATTGGTTATCGCCCAGGAGTTACTGATAATGAAGGTAAAACTGCTGAAGAAGCTCTCAGCTACATTTTAGAAAGACCTTTAGATACTAATAAAGAAGGAGTTTATTTTGCACGTCAATTCTTGATAAAAGGAAATATTTCTAAAGATGATGTTGAAAGAATAGCAAGAGATCTTCTTGCCAATGAATTAATAGAAAGGTGGTTCATTCTTCATAGAGATGAGTTTTTAAAAAACGGACTTTCCTATTCTCTCCCAAGAGTAACAGAGTATTTTCCTCCAATAGTAGAAAAATTTTTACTCAGTAATTTTTCTGATGAGGAACTTATAAAATTATCCCAAGAAAGATTGCTTGCCCTTAATCTTAAAGAAATGAAAACTATACAAAAATTTTTTTCTGATCCTAAGTTTATAGAGATTAGAAAAAGTTATGGACTTGATTCTGCTATTACTGATGTAGAACTTGAAAGCATAGCTCAAACTTGGTCTGAACATTGTAAACATAAAATATTTAATGCCAAGATCTTTTATAAAGATTTAGACACTGGAGAAGAATTAGTTATAGATAGTTTATTTAAAACCTATATCAAAAAAGCTACTGAAGAAATTAGGAAAGAAAAGGGAGAAAAAGATTTTTGTCTTTCTGTTTTTGTTGATAATGCAGGTGTTATAAAACTTGATGAAAAATGGGCTTTAGCTTTTAAAGTAGAAACTCATAATAGTCCTTCTGCACTTGATCCCTATGGAGGTGCTTTAACAGGGATAGTAGGTGTAAATAGAGATCCCTTAGGAACTGGGAAGGGAGCAAAGCTTATTTTTAATACTGATGTATTTTGTTTTGCACCTCCTGATTGGGATAAAAAACTTCCTCCAAGAATTTTACATCCAAAAAGAATTTTTGAAGGAGTAAGAGAAGGAGTTGAACACGGAGGTAATCAAAGTGGTATTCCTACTATTAATGGTTCAATTGTTTTTGATCCAAGATATCTTGGCAAACCTTTAGTTTATTGTGGAACAGGAGGTCTTTTACCTCTATACATAAATGATGAACCCTCTTGGAAAAAAGGAGCTAAACCAGGAGATTTAGTAGTAATGATTGGTGGAAAAATTGGAAAAGATGGGATACATGGTGCTACTTTTTCTTCTGAAGCTTTACATGAAGGCTCCCCTGCAACAGCAGTACAAATCGGAGACCCTATAACACAGAAAAAAATGGTTGATTTTTTAATGAAAGCAAGAGATGAAGGTTTATATAATTCTATTACTGATAATGGTGCAGGAGGGCTTTCTTCTTCTGTTGGAGAAATGGCAAAGGAATCAGGAGGAGCTGAAATAGACTTGTCTAAAGCACCTTTGAAATACCCTGGTCTTCGTCCTTGGGAAATTCTTCTTTCAGAAAGTCAAGAAAGAATGACTCTCGCAGTTCCTCCAGATAAAATAGAAAGATTTCTAAGCTTAGCAAAAAAAATGGATGTTTTAGCAACTGTTTTAGGAAAATTTACAAACTCTGGATATTTTCATATTTTATATGAAGGAAAAACAGTAGGACTAATACCTTTAGATTTTCTTCATGAAGGAGTTCCTCAGCTTGAATTATATGCTGAATGGAAGACACCATCTTATCCTACAAAACCGAATGTAGAAATTCCTGAAGATTATGGAGAAATTCTAAAAAAAGTTTTAAAAGCCTATAATGTTTGTTCAAAAGAATATGTAGTAACTCAATACGATCATGAAGTTCAGGGTGGAAGTGTAATTAAGCCCCTTACAGGAATAAACAATGATGGTCCAAGTGATGCGGCAGTTTTGAGATATGACCTTGAAAGTGAAAGTGGAATTGTGATTGCCCATGGTATTTGTCCTAAATTTTCAGATTATGATACCTATTGGATGGCTGCAAATGCCATTGATGAAGGAATAAGAAATGCAGTTTGTGTAGGTGGAGACATTGAATATATGGCGGGTCTTGATAATTTCTGCTGGTGCGATCCTATCGAAAGTGAAAAAAATCCAGATGGAAAATATAAATTAGCCCAATTAGTAAGAGCTAATCAAGCTCTTTATGAATTTACTAAAATTTATGGAGTTCCTTGCATTTCAGGAAAAGATTCTATGAAAAATGATTATCTTATGTATTTAGGACTTAATCCCGAAAATGAAAATCCTTTTGGAATAGGGAATATTCTTCCTGATGGAAGTTTAAAAATTTCTGTACCCCCTACTCTTCTTTTCTCTGTAGTTGCTAAAATTCCTAAATATTATCTTGCCCAAACTATGGATGTTAAAAGAGCGGGAGATTTAGTATATATTCTTGGAATAACTAAAGATGAATTGGCAGGTTCAGAATATTTTAATCTTTTAGGAATAAAGGGTGGAAAAGTGCCTAAACCTGACCCATATCTCAATAAAAAAATCTATTTAAGATTAAGGGATGCTATTTATAGCGGTCTTATTGAATCTGCTCATGATGTTTCTGATGGTGGTTTAGGAGTTACATTAGCTGAAAAAGCCTTTTCTGGAGGATATGGAATAATAGCTGATCTTTCTGCTATTTACTATGAAGGAGAATCTTTAAGGGATGACTTTATTCTTTTTTCTGAAAGTGCAGGAAGAATAGTTGTAACCGTAAGGAAAGAAAAAAGAGAAGATTTTGAAGCTCTTATGAAAGATATTCCTTTCTCTTTGATAGGAGAAGTAATTGCAGATCCCTTTTTAATAATAAAAGGCCTTAATGGAAAGGTTATAATAAGAGAAAATATAAAGGAGTTAAAAAGGATCTGGAAAGAACCTTTTAGTAATTGGTAAAAAGGAGAGAAGTTATGAAAATAAGAATTTTTCAATATCCCTCAAAAAAAGCCGAAAGATATTTACAAAAAATTGTAAATAGAGTTGAAGAATTTCCTAAGAAAATAGAAAAGGAAGTAAAAAAAATAGGGGATAGAGTTAAAAGAGCGGGTGATAAAGCTTTAATTGAGTATACCTATAAATTTGATGGAGTTCTTTTAAATAAAGAAGATTTCAAGATAAGTAAAGAAGAAATTGAAAGAGCTTATAAAGAGATTTCACCTGAGCTTTTTTCAGCCATAAAATTAGCTATAGAAAAGGTTAAAAAATTTCATTCCCAAAACCTTCCTCAATCTTGGTTTATAGAGGATAAAGGTATTTTTTTAGGACAAATGGTAAAACCTGTAGAAAAAGCTGGTCTTTATATTCCCGGAGGAAAAGGAGGAGAGACTCCCCTCATTTCTACAGTGATTATGACTGCAGTCCCTGCTAAAATAGCAGGTGTAGAAAAAATTGTTATGGTCTCGCCACCAAGAAAGGATAAAACTTTACATCCAGCTTTATTAGTTGCTGCTAATGAAGCAGGTGTTGATGAAATATATAAAGTAGGAGGTCCTTGGTCTATTTTTGCTTTAGCCTATGGAACTGAAACCTTGCCTAAGGTTGATATTATTTGTGGTCCAGGAAATATATATGTAACCACCGCCAAAAAAATTGTTTCCTCTTTTGTAGGAATAGACATAATTGCTGGCCCCAGTGAAGTATTAATTATTGCAGATAATACAGCAAATCCAGAATTTATCACCTATGATCTTCTTGCTCAAGCTGAACATGATCCTATGAGTCTTTCAATTCTTATAACTACTTCAAAAAAAATTGCTAAAGAAGTTAAAAATTTAATTCCTCAGGCTTTAGAAACGGGAATTAGAGGAGAAATAGCTAAATCTGCACTTTCAAAAAGGGGAAGTATAATAATAGTAAAGGATATAGAAACTGCTTTTTTATTAGCAAATCTCATTGCTCCTGAACACTTAGAAATTATGGTTAAAGACCCCTTAGATTATCTACCTTTAGTTAAAAATGCAGGTGCTGTTTTTCTTGGGACTTTTACTCCCGAGGCAATAGGAGATTATTTAGCAGGACCTAATCATGTATTACCAACCATGGGATTTGCAAGATTTACTTCCTCTCTATCTGCTGAAAAATTTCTTAAAAAGATAAATTTTCTTAAATATTCTCCCTCAGCTTTAAAAAACGAAGCTAAAGAGGTTATTTTACTTGCTGAAACAGAAAATCTTCCCTTTCATGCTGAAGCAGTTAAAATAAGGCTATAGGGGGTAAAATGAAAGAATTTTGCAATTATTTGGAATTTACAGAAGAAATTATAGAAGATATTGATACTTCAGTTGAAAACTTAGGCCCCTGTAAAATTTCTTCACCTTTAAAACTAAAACCTCAATGTTTTGTTACAGATGATGCAAGAGTTACTTTAAGGGTAAATTATAATTACTTAAAAGAACAATTTTCAAAAAATAAAGAAATCCCTTCCTTAGAACTTGCAGGACCAAGACCTTTTATATATTTTGATCCCTCTAAGGTAAAAGTAGGAATTGTAACTTGCGGAGGGCTTTGTCCCGGGATTAATGATGTAATTCGTTCTATAGTAATGACCTTTTATTATTCTTATGGAGTAAATAAAATAATAGGCTTTAAATATGGATTGCAAGGATTTATTCCTAAATATGGACATGAGATAATTGAGTTAAATCCCGAGGTAGTGAAAGATATTCATACTATGGGAGGAACTTTTCTTGGCACTTCTCGTGGACATCAGTCAATTGAAGAAATCGTGGACACTCTTGAAAGAATGAATATTCAAATACTTATTATGATAGGAGGAGATGGGACTTTTAGAGCAGCTTATAAAATAAAAGAAGAAATATCAAAAAGAAATCTTAAAATTGCTGTAGTAGCTGTTCCTAAAACTATAGATAATGATATTTGGCTCGTTTCAAAAACTTTTGGTTTTGATACAGCTGTTGAACTTGCTTGTTATGCTATTAGATGCGCCCATACAGAGGCTATTGCAGTTCCTAACGGAATAGGTTTAGTAAAACTGATGGGAAGACATTCAGGTTTTATCGCTGCTGCTGCAACACTTGCAACTAAGGAAGTAAATTTTTGCTTAATTCCTGAAATGGATTTTGATTTAGAAGGAGAAAAAGGATTACTTGCCGAATTAGAAAGAAGACTAGATAAAAGAAAACACGCTGTTATTGTAGTTGCAGAAGGAGCAGGACAAAAATATGTCCAAAAAGATCCTCCAGAATATGATGCTTCAGGAAATATAAAACTGGGAGATATTGGTAAATTTTTGAAAGATAAAATTACAGAATATTTTAAAAACAAAAATATAGATGTAGTGATAAGATATATTGATCCAAGTTATATTATAAGAAGTGTTCCTGCTAATGTTGAAGACAGAATTTATTGTGGATTTTTAGGACAATATGCGGTTCATGCTGCTATGGCTGGGAAAACAGGAATAATGATAAGTTATCTTAATGATCAGTTTGTTCATATTCCTATTAAAGAGGCCATAAAAAGAAGAAAACAAATTAACCTTAATAGCAGATTCTGGCTTTCTGTATTAGAATCAACTGGGCAAGGTTCATTAAAAAACGATTAAATTTTAAAAGGAGGATCTACTTTTATGAAAATTAAAAAATTTTTAATTTTCCTTGGATGGGGATTAGTTTTTCTTTTACTTAGTCCCAATTTTTCTTTTTCTCTAATATCACCTGAAACCTATGAAGAAATTAAAAAAGATTTTACTCCTCTTTCTGCATTAATTATTGGTATAGAAGATAATAAAATAATTATAGACAAGGGGAAAGTTCAAGGTGTTAGGCCTAAAGATATATTTACAGTATATAAAAGAGGGAAAAAGATTGTTCATCCTGAAACTGAAAAAACCTTAGGTTTTCTTAAAGAGATAATCGGAAAAATTGAAATTACAGATGTAGAAGAAAATTTTGCCATAGGAAGAGTTATTTTTCAAAAAGAACCTTTCCCAGTTCCCACACCTATTGAAAGATTTACCGATTTAAAAATACTTATAATCTCTGAAACCCAAACCCCTGATGAAAATTTATTTTTAATCCTTAAAAATACTTTACCTGAATCAGCAGTTACTTTTAATCCCAATTTAAAATTAAAAGATCTAACTCCTCAATACCTTTTGTCTCAACAATATGATATAGTTTTTGTTGTGGAAGAGGATATAGTAAAAATATTTAATTACAATTTAGATTTGATAAGGTATTATGGAACCTTAAGCTATAAAAAAACTATAGCCCCTTCAACAGTTACAACTACTCAGAAAGCTTATAAACCCTCTACAGGAGTTTTTTCTATAAATCCTCCAACTATTTTAGGAAAAATGAAAGGAGAAGTATTTCAAGTAGAGTTTGCAGATATAGATAATGATGGTAGTCCTGAAATGATTTATTTTAACTCTCAAGGGCTTTTTATAGTAAGAATAAAAGGGGCTCTTTTGGCAAGTTATACTCCTAAGACTGGTAAAATTGTAAATTTCTCTTTAGGACCATCTGGTTGGATAGCTTTAAACATATTTGATGAAAGCGTAGGTATGAGAAGCGAAATTTTAAGATATACTGAACAGGGATTAACTCCAGTAATTACTAATGTAAATTTAATTTTAAACTTTGTAGATTATACAGCAAGAGGTGTAAAGGATACTTTAATTGGACAAACTTTTGATTCAGAAAACTTTTTTGGAAAAGAAGTATATATTTTAAAAAGGGAAAATAATCAATTAATATATGCAACTCAACTAAAAGTTCCTCCAGATTATAAAAATATTGGAAGTGCTTTTGTTGATTTAGATGGAGACGGGAGCCCAGAAATAATCAATTATACTTCAGATGGAAAATTAGCAGTTTATAAAGATTCTAATATAGTTTGGATCTCTCCTTATCCTGTAGCTAATCATTTTTATGAGATAAAACTTATTAAGGGTAAAAAAGGACAAGAAGTGGTTAAGAAAATCGTTTATCCTCTTATAACACCGGTTATAGCTGACATAAATAAGGATGGCAAATTAGAAGTTCTTTTTGTTTCTGCTAATTTTCCTTTGGAAACAGTGAAAGGTGATTTAAAATATGTTCCTTTAAATAGCGCCACTTCTCAAATTTTTGTGCTTGGTTTTGAAGGCACCTATTTTTTTAGAAATTTATGGGCTTCTCAAACGGGATTTATTACAGGTTTAGGAGTATTTGAAAATGGAATTTACTATACCTTAGTTAAAGGAAATTATCCAGGAAATGTAGAAAGCGAGCTTTACTTTAGTATTTTTTAAATTTAAGGTTTCTCCACAGTAACAACGGTATGAACATTTCCTCTTGGATGAAAATCTGCAACCACTTTAAGTTTTTTAGGTTGAAGTAAATTCCAAAGAGCATCAAAAATCTCATTAGTTGCTGCTTCATGAGAAATATAGCGATTTCTAAATTTATTTAACCAGAGTTTTAAGGATTTTAACTCCACAATTTTATTCTTGGGAATATAAGAAATTTTTATTATTGCAAAGTCTGGATATCCAGATCTTGGACAAAGACAAGTAAATTCAGGAAAGGTAATTTCAATCAAATAGTCTCTATCTGGATAGGGATTATCCCATGCCTCAAGTTGAGCCTCTTCTATAGCAATTTCTCCATACTTTTTCTCCATAAAATTTATTTTAACCAATTCTTTTTAATTTGACAATTTCAAAATAATAACCCTATCAAAATTTGACCCTTGACAAATTAAAAGCTTTACATATTTTAATTTTTTTTTAAAAATTATAATCTAAATTAAATATTCTTGAGGAGGCTGGGATGAAATTACTTTTTATTATTACCACTGATGACCCAGAAACAATATATAATGCTATGAGACTTGCCAATGTTGCTGTAAAACTCACCTACATGTCCTATTGGGTGGATGGATGACCTTTATGAACTTGCAAAAGAGGCTGACAAAATTTTTACCTTTTAATTATATTTAAATATTTGTGCTAAAAACTTGACCAATATAAAAAATTGGTTTATACTTTTTTAAATTAAAAATTTTTAAAAAGAGGATAAATTATGCATAACGAGATGGAAAATGCTCTTAATGAACAGCTTAAATGGGAATTATATTCAGCCTATTTATATCTCTCTATGTCTGCTTATTTTGATAATATGGGCTTAGATGGATTTGCTCACTGGATGAAGGCACAAGCGGCCGAAGAAATTATGCATGCTATGAAGTTTTATAAATTTATCTTTGAAAGAGATGGAAGAGTTATTTTGCAAGAAATACCAGCTCCTCCAAAAAATTGGGAAAACCCTGAAGATGCCATTGCTTATGCTTACAAACATGAAAAGGAAGTCACTAACAAAATAAATAATCTTATGAATTTGGCAAAAAAACTTCAAGACTATGCTGCTGAAAATTTTCTTCAGTGGTTTATAGAAGAACAAGTTGAAGAAGAGGATTCATTTAAAAATTTATTAAATAAACTTAAGCTTATTAAAAATGCCCCTCAAGCACTTTTTTATTTAGATAATGAATTGCGTCAGAGACCTCTTGACCTTAACTTGCTTATGACTCAGGTGTAAAGCTTAAAAATCTTGGTAAAAAGAAATTTGTCCCTTTTTTAAAAGATAAATTTTATCCACTGTTTCTTTTAAAAAGGTTTGATCATGAGAAACAATTAAATAAGTTTTAACATGGTTCTTAAGAAAATATATTAATTTTTCTTTAGTTTCTTCGTCAAGCCCAGAGGAAGGCTCATCAAGAAGATAACAAATTGGATTCATAGCAAATACTGTTGCTAAAGCTACAATTTTCTTTTCTCCAGTTGAAAGTTTATATACAGGACGTTCAAGTAAATGTTCAATATTAAATAATTTGGCTATGTCTTTAACAATTTCTTTAACCTCATTTCTATCTTTACCTAAATTTAGAGGACCAAAGGCTATATCCTCCTTAACAGTAGGACAAAAAAGTTGAGAATCAGAGTCTTGAAATAGCAAACCTAACTTTTGCCTAACCTCTAAAAAATCTTTCTCCCCTTTTCTCTCTTTTCCAAAAATAAAGACTCTTCCTGAATTAGGTTTCAAAAAACCCATTATAATATAAAGAAGAGTTGTTTTCCCAGCTCCATTAGGACCTATAAGCCCTACCTTTTCTCCTAATCTTAATTCAAAATTTATATCAGTTAAAACTGAATAAGAATCATAACTAAAACTAATATTTTCGAGTTTAATAATGGATTTTTCCATATTTTATCTACACAAACCCCAAATATAAATAAAAATGATAACTAAACCTATACCTATACCAAAAGCTAAATCTATTTTTCTAAGCTTAAAATGTTCAAATAAAGGGAAAAAGCCTTTAAACCCCCTTGCAAGCATAGCTTTATAAATTTCTTCAGACCTTTCAAAACTTTTTATTAATAAGGCAGAAACTATATAAGCATAAGTTTTATAAGTATGTAAATCTGTTTTTGGTCTAAATCCACGAGCTAAAACTGCTCTTTTGATTTTTGTATATTCTTCATGTACTACACTAATATACCTATAAAAGAGAAAAAATATAGTGACCAATTTAGAAGGTAATCTTAGATGTAACATTGCATGAGCAATAGAAAAAATAGTTGAAGTAGATAAAAGTGCAATAGTTGCTAAAATTATTGCATTACATTTTATAGTAATAGAAAGGGCATATTTTATTCCTTCATAACTTATTTTAAAAGATCCAAATTCAATATAAGGATTACTTTTGTAGCTTAAAGGAATAAATATCCATATAAAAAGGATGAAAAAATTTGCTCCTACTAAACGATTTAAAAGGTTTTTAAAATTAAGCTTAGCTATAAGAATAAAAAAAAGAGAAAGCGTAAAATAAAGAGAAGGAATTAGGATTCCTTTTGAAATAGCACATAGTATAGCAAAAGTTAAAAAGACTAATATCTTTATTCTGGGATCAAGTTTATGTAAAAAAGAATCTCCTTCTGCAAATACTTCAAGATGCATTTATATTAAAAAAACCCTATTTTTTTCTAAATTTTAAAATTGTAACCATTCCCCATATACCAAAAATATAACCTATTCCACCAATAATATCATGAAGTTTTGCTCTATCCATATCTTTTTTAACTTCCATCAGTAAATTTTTTATTCCTTCAGTTTCAGGCTTTATGGTTTCTTTTAAAGCCTCACTTACAGCCTCTTTTATAGCTATTTTCATTTCCTCATTAGTCAATTTTAGATGGTGGGGGTTTTCTTCAGTTTTTGGTGTTTCAATTTTAGATTCTAATGATTTAGATGCTTGAGGATTTTTTAATCCCTCTACTTTACATTCAGCAAGATGTCCTTCTCCAGCGATTACTTTAATTCTAATAGACCCTTTTTCTTTTGTAGTAAAACTAAATTTTCCCTTTTCATCAGTTGTCATATCTAAAATTTTTACACCTTTATCACTATAAACTTCTACTTTACATTTTATACAGGGAGAACCATCTGCAAAATAGGCTTCACCTATTATTTGGTCTCCTTCTCTGTAGGCAAAAGTATTTATTTTGTGCGTCAACCCCATTTTAGTAAAAAAAACCAAAAAGAACGTTAATAAAATTAAGATTCTCATAGAACTACCTCCGGTTTAACTTTTAATAAATAAACTACAATAAAACTTGTAATAAATCCTTCTATAATAGCAATAGGAAAATGAGCTCCTAATAAAGTAATAATAACAGGAATAAAACTTTTCTCAGTAAAATAAAGTGCCAAACCAATTAAAATTGCTGAAAAAATAATAGATAAAGACCCTACAAGAAAACTTGCTACAAAAGTAAAAAAAGCTTTATCTTTCTGAAGGAACTTTCTGAATATATATCCAAGTATTACAGGAGGAAAAGCCATAGCAAAAGTATTTACTCCTAAGGTCGTAAGTCCTCCAAACTGAAAAAGTAGTGCCTGAAGCAAAAGTCCTAAAAATATAGCAGGAAAGGTTGCCCATCCAAGAAGTAGCCCTATTATACCATTGAGAACAAGATGGGCAGAGGTAGGACCTATAGGAATATGAATTAAAGAGGCAACAAAAAAAGCGCTTGAGAGAACTGCAATTTCAGGAATCTTTTCAGTTTTTAAATTTTTTAATCCTAAAATAAGACCAGAAAGTGAAAGAAGGCTTCCTGCTAAAAGAACAGGAGGAGAAAGAACTCCTTCAGAAATATGCATTAGTTTATTTAACCTCCTTTGGTTTAGGATAAGCTTTTACCCAAATAACTGCGTCAAGTTCAAGAGGATATTCTTTTCCATCAGCACCTTTAATTTTACCTCCCTCACCAATAGCAGAAAAACCCCACCATCCAGCCCAGGGGATGGTATATTCAAAATATCCATTTTCGTCAGTTTTAACAACTTGAGTAATAAAAGATTCATAAGGAGCTTTCAAATTTTTAGTATTTAAATATTCTACTTCTACTTCTATATTACTTGCAGGTTCTCCATTAATTAAAACTTTTCCTTTAAAGGTATTACCTTCCCAAAGAGCAAAAGGCTTAATTAAAGGAATAATCTCAGCTTTAAGCCCTATTGGTTCATCCCATCCCTCTTCCATTCCTAAAGCTTGTATTATAACTTTAGTGATTTGTTTAATATATTTTTTTTCTGAAGGCTCAAAATAAGGTTCAGGATCTACATATATCTGATAAACCCCAGGCTTAGTAATTTTTAAAGTAGTTTTATACATGGACACTCTATTGGAACTTCCCTTCATAGAGGGAATTAAGACCCTTTCCCAATTAAGATTTATTTTTTCTCCCCTCACTAAAACTCCACTATCTAAAATCTTAAACTCCATATTTGGTCCACCTTCCATAGGATGAGTAAATCTTGCTTCTAATTTTACTTCCCTTTTTGCTCCCTCTATATTATCTGTATCAGGTAAAAGAACTAAAAAATGAGCTTTAGCTAAAGAAATAAAGCTTAATAATATTAAAGGAAATAAAATAATACTTTTTAATAATTTTTTCATAATGATCCTCCTTTTTTAAAATTTTTATTTTGTTTATTTTTAAAAATTCTTCTATAAAGTTTTAAATTTGTCAAGACAATTTTTTATTTTAATGAATTTTTTTATGAAGTGAACAAAATTATTGACGAAAAGAACGCCCCCGGTGGGATTCGAACCCACGACCTCGAGATTAGGAATCTCGCGCTCTATCCTACTGAGCTACAGGGGCTGATTTAAAAAAAATTTTAACTAAAATTCTAATTTTTACAACTATAAAAATTTAAATCTTGTTTACACTTTATTTTTGAATTAAAATTTAAAATATTTTAAGATTTTTTTATAGGGTAAAACTTATGGATTATCCTTGTCTTTCTTTAAAAACAACTCACATTGGAAGTTTACCCTTTGAAGATCCTGAAAAAGCGGTTGATCTTATTTTAGATTTTGTTGATATTCCTGCTTGGCCTCAATTATCTAAATTACAAAACGAAAGCATGCTTATACAGTTTAATGAAGGGCTTCCTGGATTTGAAAGAGAAAGGAAAACAATCAATACCACCTCTTCTAATTTCGAAGAAGAATTGATAAAGTTTTATGAACTTTATTTTGAAATAATAGAAAGAAAAAATCTTGATTTACTTAAAAATTTTTCTCTTTCAGAAGATTATGCTAAGGGATTTAAAACCTTTTTAAAAAGAATCCAAAATTTAAATCTTCCTATCGTGAAAGGACAAATTACAGGACCATTTACTCTGGCTACTTCATTAAAAACAGAAAATAAAGAAATTTCAATTTTTAGAGAAGATCTGAAAGATTTGATAACTAAATTTTTAACTTTAAAAGCCCTCTCTCAGGGCTTAGAATTAAAAAAATTTTCTTCAATAGTAGTTATTTTTCTTGATGAACCTGGTTTATCAGGCTTTGGATCTTCTTCTTTTATAACTCTTTCTAAAGATTTAGTTCTTTCAATTTTAAATGAAATGATAGAAATTTTAACAAATTTTGAAATAATTACAGGAATCCATATTTGTGCAAATACTTCTTGGGATATAATTTTAGAATCAAAAGTCAATATTATAAGCTTTGACAGTTTTAATTTTTACGATAAATTAATTATCTATAAAAATTTTTTAAAAAATTTTCTAAAGGACGAAAACAAATATTTAGCATGGGGGGTGATTCCTACAAATAGTGAAATATTAGAAAATATTAGTTTAGAAGAAATTATTCGTAAATTTAGATCTCAATTAAGTGATCTCAGCTCTACTTTAAATATTTCTAAAGAGGAAGTTTTAAGAAAAAGTCTTTTTACTCCGTCTTGTGGTCTCGGTAGTCTTTCTGAATCTTTATCTATTAAGGCTCTTGAACTTTTAAAAAATTTTAAAAGTTTTATAATAAAGGAGTAAAAATATGGCTATCCGTGCTTATATTTTAATTAATACCCAAATTGGACAAACCCAAAAAGTGGTAGAGGAATTAAAAAAATTACCCGAAGTAAAAAAAATTGATATAATTATGGGACCTTATGACATAATAGTAGAAGTTGAAGTTTCTACATATGAAGATCTTTCTCACATTCTTCTTAATCAAATACAAAATATCTCTGCTATTAACCATACTATGACCTGCCCGGTGGTGGAATAAAAATTGAGTCAAAACATTCTTCAAGAAAAAGTTTTAGTTTTAAATAAATATTATCAAGCTATACAAATTACTACAGTACAAAAAGCTATTTGCCATTTAGTAAAAGGAACTGCTAAAGTAATTACTACTCAATGGAGTATCCATGATTTAGATGAATGGATAAAAATAACTAAATTTCATGAAAATGGAAATAGTAGAATAATAAGAAGCCCTTCTATTTCTATTTTGGTTCCCGATGCAATTTATTTACCCTATTATGAAAGTCTTCCGAAAGTAGATGTAGTTTTTTCAAGACAAAATTTATTATTACGAGATAAATATACCTGCCAATATTGTGGTAAACTTCTTAAGAATCCAAAAGAAAGAACCATAGACCATGTAATTCCTAAAAGCCGAGGTGGAAAAACTGTATGGACAAATGTAGTTCTTTGTTGTAAAAAATGTAATTTAAAAAAGGGAGATAGAACACCAGAAGAAGCAGGCTTAAAACTTCTCAAACAACCAAAACCTCCTAAATGGCAAGCTCTTATTTTAGAAGAATTCCCTAAACATAAAAAGGAAGTTTGGAAAGTCTTCTTAGATTTTGCAGGGATTTTTGAATAAAAAATCTAAAACTTTTTAATCTTCCTGAGATTTAACAATTTT
The DNA here is from genome assembly GCF_000215975.1 of Thermodesulfobacterium geofontis OPF15. Classification (NCBI taxonomy): domain Bacteria; kingdom Pseudomonadati; phylum Thermodesulfobacteriota; class Thermodesulfobacteria; order Thermodesulfobacteriales; family Thermodesulfobacteriaceae; genus Thermodesulfobacterium; species Thermodesulfobacterium geofontis. Next base: position 1,319,056 of record NC_015682.1, read on the forward strand.
AACAGCTTCAAGAATCAATTTTTTTGCTTCAAAAGGAATTTTTTCTGGAATATAAATTTGAAAATCTATTAAAAGATCTCCTCTTTTACCATCTTTAAGGAAGGGTCCTCTGCCTTTTATTACTATAGGAGAACCATTAGTGAAAAGTTTTGAAGGAATACTTTCCTTTCCTTCTAAAGTATAAATAGTTATTTCTTCTTTTAATATTATTTCCCAAAAGGGAATTTTACATTTATATATTAAATTATTATTTTCTAAAGAAAAATAAGGATGAGGAACAACAGAGATTTCTAAATATAGGTCATAAGGAGAATCTATTCTTTCTTTAGGAATAAAAATAATATCTCCTTCTTTTAGTCCTAAAGGGATATCTATATAAACCTCTTTCTGGATCCTTAATTTCCCTTTTCCTTTACAATTATCGCAGTTTTCTGTAAATAAAAACCCTTGCCCTTTACAGTAAGGACAATTAAGATAAGTAGGGATATTTCTTCTTTCATCTCTTATTTCTATAGATCCAGATCCTTTACAAAATCCACATGTTTTAGTTAAGCCATCTTTCCTTTTTCCTGTCCCATTACAAGAAGGACAGATTATTTCTTCCCCAAAAACTTTTATTTTCTTTTTTCCTCCTAAGGCTATTTCTTCAACTGTTAATTCAAGCACTGAAAAGAGATAATTTCCTATTAAAGGGCATTTATTAACTACTTCTATTTTATGTTTTTCCTTAAAATTTTCTAAAACCTCTTGATACCAATTAAGTAAAATTAAAAATTCTTTCCTATTTCCTCCTTTGTCAGGATGCAGTTTTTTTGCCTGTTCTCTAAAATACTGTTTAATTTCTTCAAAAGAAGAGAAATTCAAATTAATCTGGGACATTTTTAATCCTTCTTTCTATAAAAAATTGTTTTTCCTATTAGTTTTTTTTCCATATCCGAAAAAGTTACAGTTGGAACTTCTGTTGCTCCAAGAAGTAAATAGCCTCCAGGATTAAGCAATTTCCACAGATCTATTAAAACTTTCTTTTTAATTTCTTCAGAAAAATAAATTAACACATAACGACATAAAATAAGATCAAATTTTTCTGATAATCTCATTGAACTTTCTAATAAATTTAGTCTTTGAAATTTTACCAATTTTTTTACCTTTTCATCAATATACCAATGAGCTCCGTCTTGTTTAAAATATTTTATCAAATAAGTAACGGGTAACCCTCTGTTTATTTCAATCTGATTATAAACTCCCTTTTCAGCTTTCTCTAAACATTTTTGAGATATATCAGTTGCTAATATAGTAATTTTATAAGTTTGCAAAAAACGTGGAAAATGTTCAAGTAAAAGCATTGCTATACTATAAGGTTCTTGCCCGGTTGAACAGGCTGCTGACCAGATATTTATTCTTTTTTCAACTTCTCTTTTTTTAAATAATTCAGGGAAAACATGAGTTCTAAGTGCTTCAAAAGGGTGATAATCTCTGAAGAAATAGGTTTCATTAGTAGTTAAGGCGTCTATAATTTCATTTAATAATTTCGAATCAACTCCCTTTTTTACTATAGATTGATAAAGTTCATTAATATCTTTATATCCTAAAGATAAAGCAAGTTCATTTAATCTACTTTCAATTAGATATTCTTTCCCTGTAGTATAAGAAATTCCTGATAATCTTTCTAAAAGGGCTGTAAAAAATTCTAAAATTTTCTCATCCATTTTTTATTTAACTCCAAAAAGTTCTTTTAATCTTTCAGGAATTTTAAAAAGATTTATCACCTCATCTGCTAAGCCTTCTTCAATTACTGCTTTAGGCATACCAAATACAACTGAGCTTTCTGCATCTTGCGCTAAAACTACTCCCCCTTTTTCTTTTATTTTTTTTGCTCCCTCCTTTCCATCACTTCCCATACCTGTTAAAACTAAGACCAAAGTTTTGCCATTATAAACTTCAGCTAAAGATTCAAAAAGTTCATCTACAGAGGGTCTACAAAAATTACGAGGAGGTCCTTGATGTAATTTTATTTTAACAAAAGCATTCTCTTTTTTAACTCTCATATGATAATCACCAGGAGCAATATAGACTATTCCATCTCTTACGATTTCACCTTCCTCTGCTTCCTTGACCCTTATTCTTGAAATTGAGTCAAGTCTTTCTGCTAATTGTTTAGTAAAAAGAGGGGGCATATGTTGAACAATTAAAATAGGAGCTGGAAAATTAGGCGAAAGTTCAGGAATTATTTTAAGAAGAGTTTGAGGTCCTCCTGTTGAAACCCCTATCCCACAAGCTTTATAAATTCCCTTTTTTATCTCAGAAACCACATAAGAGGGTCTATAAATTGATTTTATCTTTTCTAAAGGTGTTACACTTTTTATTTTAGGTATAAGATCTTGTTCGATTTTTTTTATACTTTCCCAAAAGGACTTACTTGAGGGCTTAGGAACAAAATCATAGGCTCCCAAAGTTAAACATTCAATTGTTATTTTGGCACCTTCTTGAGTAAGTGAAGAAAACATAATAATTTTTGTTTGAGGTACCTCTTTTCTTAAAATTTTTAGAGCTGTAATTCCGTCCATCTCAGGCATTTCTATATCAAGGGTGATTACATCTGGTTTTAAAATTTTTGCTTTTTCTACAGCCTCTTTACCAGTTTTTGCAGTGTCAATTACTTCTATTTCTGGATCATTTTTCAAAATATCTGTAATTAATTTTCTCATTATAGGAGAATCTTCGACTACAAGAACCTTTATTTTTTTGTCCATTTTTTAAAAAGCCTCTAAAAGATGTTTGACTTTTACTTCTAACATTTCTTTATCAAAAGGTTTCATAAGATATTCATTAGCTCCAGCCATAATAGCTTCAATTACACTTTTTTGTTGATTTTCCGTAGTTACCATCATAACTTTAATATCTGCCCACTTAGGATTGGATCGAAGTTTTAATAAAAATTCATATCCATTCATTACTGGCATATGCCAATCAAGTAAAATTAGTTTTATATCAGGATTTTCTTCCAAAATTTTTAAAGCTTCCTCTCCATTTTCCGCTTCCAAAACTTCAAAACCCAACTCTTCTAAATATTTTCTTTCTATCTCTCTTATTGCTTTTGAATCATCAACTACTAAAATTTTATACATACTATCCCTCTTTTTTTAAAAGCTGTCCGGGCAAAATTTCTCCCATGTTTATACTAATTTTGGCAGGAATTTTGTATAATAAAAAGAGATTTTCTAAACTTTTAATCTCCTCTTTTGCAAATTCAAAAGATTCTCTATTAGCAAAATAAAGGTCTATAAATACTTCATTCTCCATATAACTTAGAAAACATTCCATTAATCCTAAATATTCAAAAAACATTTTAAAATAAAAAAGTTTAATCTTGCCTTGTTCTTCCTTAGGTTCTCCTAATTCTAAAAATCCCCAAGATCTTTCATCGCTAAAAACAAAGGAAATTACTATTTTTTCGTCTTTATAAAAAATGTTTAGAGATTTTATTTTCTCTCCAAATAAATCTTTCAATTCCTTATCAATAGTTTCTTTCTTTTCTTTATTTGTTACTCCTGTTAAATCTTTAATTAATGTAGCTAAAAGATTAAAATCTTTTTGGAAAACTTCTTTATTAAAAGGTTTTTCAGCAAGTTTTGCATTTATTAAATACAAAAATTTAAGTTCTTCTGCTTCTTTTTCTGGAGAAACAATTTGAAGAATAATGGGATTACCTGTTTTTACTACTCTTACCTTTAAAACTTCTCCTATAGCAAAATTTTCTGAGGTAAGAGTACCTCCAATTCTTGCTTGAAATTTTTCGCCTCCCAACTCTAAATAAAGGGTTTTTCCTTCAATATTAAGCACTCTTATTAACAATTCTCTCCCAGGTCGCGTAAAAAGGGACCATAAATTTTCAGGAAGATAAATAATAGGTGCTGGGGCTGTAATTTGCATAATTTTTTATTTTTTTAAAATTTTTTCTTTGATGACAAAACTAATTCTACCTCAGCTTCAGAAATACCTAATTTTTTAGCAATTTCCTTAAAAGAATATCCTTGCTGAGCTAATAAATGAATCTCCTTTTTTAAATCCTTTTCAGAACCTTTATCCGGAATTGCTCTTAATTTTTTAAGCTCTTCAACCAATTCTTGAGCTCTCTCAATACTTTCTTTAATATCTTCCCAAGGTAATTCAAAAACTTTCTTAAACCTTATATAAAAGAAAACAAAAGCTCCTATCATAATAATATCTATTATTAAAAGAAGAATTAAGAGGGCTTGCATTTTTTTACCTTTAACCTTTTAATATTAACCCTTCTAATCTTATCTTTTGGGGCAAAGGTTTTATGTTTTCTTTTTCAAACTCTTTTTTAATCTTTTCTTCTAAAGCTTCAACTTCTTTAGCATCTTTCCATATATCTGGTGATACATTTTTTAGATAACTGTAAAGTTTCTCTCTAAAATAAAGTTCTGCCTCTGCTAATTCTTTTGCTGAAGTACTGTTATCAAAATAAAGGGTCACATTTAAACTTAAAAACTCTTTTAAACCAAATGGAATTAAAAAATTTTTAAGTTCTAATTTATAAGGATATTGAACCTCTTTTTCTTCTTTTGAAATTACTATTTTAGAGAATTTTTTAATTACTTCCCCTTCTGGAATTGAGACATTGGATTCAGAAAAAGAATTTAAATCCTTCCCTTTTTTAAATTCCCCTTTTATTAATTTTAGACTTATCCATACCCCAAAAACAATAGATATTATAATAAAAATACTTCCAAATATAAGAACCACATCTTTTGGTTTAAATTTTTTTGGTTTTTTTTCTGGTACTTCTTCTTTTTCTTCTTCAGGTTTTATTAATTTTTCTACTAAACCTTCGGCCTTTTCAAGAGTTATATCTATTTTTTCTTCGGTTTTTTCTTTTTTAGATTCTTTTTCTAAGGAGGTTTCTTTTGCTTTTACTTCTTCTTTAATCTCTTCTAATTCTTTTTTAATATCTTCTTCCAATTTAGTCTCCCAACACCTTTTCTAATTTTTCTTTTAAAGTTTCTGGAGTAAAAGGTTTTACAACATATTGATTAACTCCATATTTAATAGCTTCTATAACGTTTTCTTTTTGTGCTTCAGCTGTAACCATAATAAACTTTATATCCTTTAATTCCTCATTACTACGAACAGCTTTAAGAAGCTCGATACCAGGCATTTTAGGCATATTCCAATCAGAAATTATTAAATCTACTTTTTGTTTTTTAAGAAGTTCAAGTGCTGTTGTTCCATCATCTGCTTCTAATATATCTTTAAATCCAAGTTGGAGGAGAATGTTTTTAATAATTTTTCTCATAGTTGCGAAATCATCCACTACTAAGATTTTAATATTCGTATTGAGTGCCATTTTTATACCTCATTAAATATTATTTATTCAAAAGGCTTCTAAGTTTTAAAATTGCTTTGTTATGTATTTGAGAAATTCTACTTTCTGTATAATCAAGTATTTTTGCAATTTCCTTCATAGTTAAACCTTCATAATAATATAAAGCTAACACCAATCTTTCTTTTTCTGAAAGACAATCTAAAGCTTTTTCCAATTTTTCTTGTAATTCCTTTAAAGCGTATTTTTCAAAGGGATCCTCTCTTTGGTCTCCTGCTATAAAATTAAATATATCTTCTTCTTCTAATTCTAGAAATCTTTGCTTTAAATTTTCTATATCAATAAAAGTGATTCCTTTTATACTTTCTAAAAACTTATAATATTCTTCTAAACTAAGCTCCATAAATTCTGCAATTTCCTCATCCTCTGGCATTCTACCCAATTCTTGATAAAGTTTTCTTAATCTTTCTTCAAAATCACTTATTTTACTCTTTATACTTCTTGGTATTATATCTAATTTTCTTATTTCATCAAGCATAGCTCCCTTAATTCTAAATTCTGCATAGGTTTTAAATTTTACATTTTTAGAAGGATCATACCTGTGATAAGCTTCTATAAGTCCTATAAGCCCAGCAGAAACAAGGTCTTCTTTACTAATTACTGGCATCCCGTAATAAACATATCTATTTGCCCAATAATTAATTGTAGGTAAAAATTCTTCTATCAGTTTTTCTAAGGGTGGCTTTTCTAAAAAAATTTGATTCATTAATTTTTCTTTCATTTTTAACCTGTTGTTAATTTTTCTAAAAATTGTTCAAGCCCTTTTGTTTCTTGAGGATTAAATTTAAGTAATTTCAAAGCAATTTGTGTTAATTTTTTACTAATTTCATTTTCAGGACAAAGCTTTAAATAAGGAATTTGAGATTTTACAGCAGTTTTAACACATTCATCAAAAGGAAGTCCTCCTAAATAAGAAAGTTTAACCTCAGGTAAAAACCTTTCAATTACATATAAAAGTTGTTGATAAATTCTTTTACCTTCTATCTCATTTTTAATCATATTTACTACTAAATAATAATCTTTTATTCTATGATGTTTATATCCCACTTTCATAAGGGCATAGGCATCAGCTATTGAAGTCGGTTCAGGGGTGCAGATTATAATTCTTTCTTCAGCAAGATACATAAAAAAAAGCACATTTTCTGAAATCCCTGCAGAACTATCAAAAAGTAAGTAATCGTATTTTTTAAATACTTCCTCCATTTGATCTTTTAAAATAAGTTTTTGATTAGAATTTAAGTTTGTTAATTCCACTACTCCTGAACTTGCAGGAATAAGATCAAAATTATATTCTGTAGGATAAACAATGTCTTTTAAATTAAGGTCTCCATTAATTACATATCTTATATCATATTTAGGAGATATCCCCAACATTACATCTATATTTGCAAGCCCAAGGTCTGCATCGAAAATAAGAACTTTTTGAGAATATTGGGAAAGAGCCAAAGCTAAGTTTATAACAAAACTTGTTTTGCCTACTCCACCTTTTCCACTTGCTATGGAAATACTTCTCATAAAACCTCCTTTTGATTTAAATTTAAAATACTTTTAAAAAGTATTTTCTTAATTATTTCTTCTTCTGCCTTCAAAATGTCTTCTGGCAATCTTTCTCCATTAGAGATGAAAGTAATTGGGGGTATTCTACTATCAAGAATCCATAAAAGTGGTAAACTACTATAAACCTTATCCACAAAAGTAAGAACTATACCTTCCACTGGAAATTTTTCAATTCTTTCCCATTGTTTTAAAATATATTCATAATGTTCAGTTGCTCTTACAACCCATTGAAATCTTAAAAAGGGCATTTTTAAAATCAGTTCCTCTAAATCACTTATAAGCAATCTTTTTTCTAAACTTGGAGTATCTATTAGAATGAAATTATATTTAGGAAAAACTATTGCTATTTCTTTAAGTTCTTCAAGATCTAAAATCTCAAAATCAACTTCTAAAAGTTCTGCCAGTCTTTTAGTCTGAAAATGGCTACCTATTTTATAATTATCAAGGCTTATTACCAAAACCTTAGCTTCATATTTATACTTATACCAAGCTGCCAATTTAAAAACACTTGTAGTTTTCCCAGTTCCTGAATCTCCTATGAATACTTGATATTTAGAATGGGGAACAGTTCCTTTTTCTTTTAAGGCTTTAGAAACAAATTCTTCTAAATCAGGATTTGCTTTGCTTAGTTCTTTGGCTATAAAAGGAGGCACACCTTTTTCAATCAAATCTAAATAATTTACATTTTCAGGCTGAGGATTTAAAACTTGATTAAGCATTTTCTTTATTTCACAAATCTCCCTTTTTAAATATTCTTTTAACTCACTATAGTTTTCTTCTGCATAAGTTTTAAAAACTTGATGTCCTCTTTTTATCTTAATTTCTTCTTCTTCAATTGCTGCAGTTATTTCAAAAAGTGTTCCTTCTTCAGTTTTTATCTGTTCTGAAGCAAGAATAACTGCTTGTTCTCCAAATTCTTCTTTTACTCTATTTAAAGCTTCTAATATAGTTTTCCCTCTAAACTTTTTGATTCTCATTTCTTATTCCCTCACCAATCTGACAACTTCTAAAACCTCTATTTTTATTTCTGTTGGAATTTCTGCTTGAGAAATAACTGGTACATAAGCCAAAGTTCTTTCTATAAGTTTTCTTAAGTGCCTTCTTATTATAGGACTGCATAAAATTGCAGGTATAATATTTTTTTGACCTGCTCTTTCTACAGCCTGAGTAAATGCAGTCACTATTTTACTTCCTATCTTGGGATCAATCATAAGAAATGTTCCCTGTTCAGTTCTTTGGAGAGATTTTTTAATGGTTTCCTCTATATCATCTCCCGTTAAAATTACAGGTAAAGTATGATCTTTTAAAACAGGTTTTATTATGTATCTTGATAGTTTTTGTCTTACATATTCTGTTAAAATTTCTGGATCTTTAATAGTTGCCCCATAATCCCCTATTGTTTCAAAAATGGTTATTAAATCTTTAAGAGGAATACCTTCTTTTATTAAATTCTGAAGTACCTTCTGAATAATAGTTAAGTTAACATTATTAAGGCACTCTTCTACTATTTTTGGATAATACTTGCTTAAAGTATCTATAATTCTCTGAACCTCTTGTTTAGTTAATAATTCGTCTGCGTATTTCTTTATTATTTCAGAAAGATGAGTGGTAATTACTGTAGATAAATTAACTACAGTAAAACCTGCTATTTCTGCTTCCTCTCTAAGTTCTTCACTTATAAAATAGGCATCCATCCCGAAAGTAGGCTCTTTGGTAGGTATTGCACCTTTAGGAGGAATTAGATCAGACCTTGAAGGTAAAGCCATTAAATAATTAGGCATAAGTTCTCCTTTTGCTACTTCAACACCTTTAATTAAAATAGAATATTCTCCAGGTTTTAAAGCTAAATTATCTCTTATATGAACAGGTGGAATCATTATACCAAGCTCTTGGGCTAAATGTTTTCTTAAATTTTTAATCCTTGCAAGCAAATCTCCTCCTTTTGTTTCATCTGCAAGATAAATTAGTCCATATCCCAATTCAATAGCTAAAAGTTCTACCGGTCTTATTTCCTCTATTTCAGGAGGTGGTGGAGGAGCTTTTTCTTCTAAAATTGTCTCTTTTGCTTTTTGAGCGGAATAGGAAAGATATCCTAAGGCAAAAAGTAGAGCACTTAAAAGGAAGAAAGGTAAAAAGGGTAATCCTGGAACTAAAGAAAGAATAAAAACAACCCCACCTGCAAGCATTAAAACCTCTGGACGTCCAGCAAATTGGGTTGCTATGTCTCTTCCCATTCCTGCTTCTGCTGCAGCTCTACTTATTAAAATTCCAGCAGAGGTTGAAACAATAAGAGCAGGAATTTGAGAGACTAATCCGTCTCCTATAGTTAAGATAGTATAGGTTTTAGCTGAAGTTGCTAAATCTAAACCCCTTTGTAAAGTTCCTATTAATATACCGCCAATTATATTGATGCAGACAATGATAAGTCCTGCAATTGCCTCTCCTCTAATAAATTTAGAAGCACCATCCATAGCTCCGTAAAAATCTGCCTCTTTTGCTATTTCTTCCCTTCTTCTTTTAGCTTCATTTTCATCAATTAATCCTGCATTCAAATCTGCATCTATAGCCATCTGTTTTCCTGGCATAGCATCTAAGGTAAATCTTGCTGCTACCTCAGCAATTCTTTGAGCTCCTCTGGTAATAACTATGAAATTAATCAAAACCAAAATTAGAAATACTATAAAACCTACAACATAGTTTCCTCCTACTACAAATTCACCAAAGCTTTTTATAATATGCCCAGCTGCATGGGTTCCTTCATGCCCCCTCAAAAGAATTACTCTTGTGGTAGCTATATTCATAGAAAGTCTATATAAAGTAGTTATTAGAAGCAAGGCAGGAAATCCTGTAAAATCAAGCGTTTTGTTAACCTGCATAGTCATAATGAGAATAAGGATAGAAATTGAAAAATTAAGAGCTAAAGCAAGGTCTATAAGATAAGGAGGTAAAGGAAAAAGGATAATAGAAAGTAAAATAATAATTCCTATTATGGCGGAAATATTATAAAAATCGAAAAATTTTTTTAAAGTAATATCTCTTTCCATAATTTTTACTTAATTTTACATGTTTTCTTTAAAGATTGGTTCTTTAATTTTTCCCATTTTTTTCTTAAGCATATAAACATAGGCAAGAACTTTTGCTACAGCTTGATATAATTCTTCAGGTATAAACTCTCCTACTTCAACCTTTTCATAAAGTAGCTGAGCAAGTGGGGGGTCATGATATATGGGAATTTTATGCATTTCTGCAATTTCTCTAATTTTTTGAGCAAGAAAATTTTTACCTTTAGCTATTACTTGTGGAGAAACCATTTTACCTAATTCATATTTTAGTGCTACAGCATAATGGGTAGGGTTTGTAATTACCACATCTGCTTTGGGCACTTCTGCAAGCATTCTTCTACGTGCAATTTCTCTTTGTTTTTGCCTAATTCTTGCCTTAACCCAAGGATCTCCTTCTGTTTGTTTTAATTCTTCTTTCAATTCATGACGGGTGAGTTTGATTCTTCTTTCCACATCCCACCAGTTATAAACCCAGTCTAAAATCCCAAGAATAGCAAGAATAATAAGAAGCTTTGAAAAAAAGTCTTTCAGTAAAACTTTAAAATTGTATGCTAAATAGGGAACATCTACCCCAAAAAGTTTTAAAATATTTGCCATATATTTGCTAACAATCCAGTAGGTAACCCCTGCAATAATTAAGATTTTTAATAAAGCCTTTACTAATTCAAAAAGAGCTGTTAAAGAAAAGAGCCTTTTAAATCCTTCTACAGGATTAATTCTTTCAAATTTAAAACCAATAACTTCCTCTGCCCAAACTCCTCCTCCTGTCTGAATAAGATAGACTATAATAGCAACCAAAGAAATAAGTAAGAAATAGGGTAAAAGGATCTTAAAAACAAAAAGAAAAATTGTTTTATTTAAACTTAAAAATGTAGCTAAATTTAAATCAAAATAATAGCTATTAAAAGCTTTATAAAAAACTAAATAAAATTGACGGAAAAATACATAACTAAGAAGTATAAAGGAAAAAAATCCCACACCTAAAATAGCAACTGAGGAAAGTTCTCTACTTTTAACAACCTGTCCTCTTTTCCTTGCTTCTTCACGCCTTCGCGGCGTAGGTTCTTCTGTTCTTTCTTGAAGAAGTTCTTCAGGCATTTTTTACCTCAAAAAGAAAAATATAGATTTAAAATAATCAGTAAAACAGGGATATATAATCCTTGGAAGAATAGCAAGCATAAGACCAAAAAATAAAATTCCAAGTCCTGTTATCAAAGGAAAGGCTACAAAAATAATGTTTATTTGAGGTATTAATCTTCCAATAACAGCCAAACTCACATAAATAAGCATCATAAAAACTAAAAGAGGTGCTAAAAATTTAATACTAAGCTCAAATATAAGTTTACTCTTTTTAAGAATAAAAATGCCAATTTCTTCTTTTAAAAGAAAGCTTCCGGGAGGTATCTTTTCAAAACTTTCATAAAGAAAATAAATTAATTGATGATGGAAATCAAAACTAAAAAAGAGTAACAAAAAGATAATATACACAAATTGAGAAATAACAGGCATACTAAACCCAGATATAGGATCTATGGTTTGGGAGATGCCAAATCCCATTTGTATTCCTACAAGCTCTCCCCCTAACTGGATTCCTGCTAAAATAATTCTGAAAATTAAAGAAATAAGGAAAATGAAAATAAAATCTGAAACCAAAATTCTTACTACATTCACATCAGTAAGAGGAGGGAGTTTAAAGGTTAAAACCGGAGCTAAAATTAGGGCAAAAACTAAAGAAATAATAATTTTTAACTTAGTAGGAAAAAAGGTTACACTAAAAAGAGGAAAAAGAAGAAAAAGAAGAAGGGTTCTATAAAATATAAAAAAGAAAGTATAAATATTTTTTTCTAATATCTGTAGTATCTCCATGCTATTTAACAAAGTTAGGTATGTTTAAAATTAAATTTTCTGTAAAGGTAATCAATTTTTTTAAGGTCCAGGGCAAAGTCAAGATAAATACTAAAACCATAGCAAGTATTTTGGGAACAAAGGTAAGTGTCATTTCCTGAATTTGAGTTACAGCTTGTAAAATACTTATAATTAAGCCAACTACCAAGGCAGTAAGAAGAAGAGGTCCTGAAAGAATTAGAGAAAGAATAACCGCTTCTTTAGCTAAATTTAAAACTGTAGTATCAGTCATTTTATGCTCCCTTTAATAAAAACTTTTAACTAAAGATCCAACTAATAAATTCCAACCATCTACAAGGACGAAAAGAAGTAATTTTATAGGAAGAGATATCATCATAGGAGGTAACATTAAAATTCCCATAGATATAAGAACGCTGGATACGACCATATCTATAACTAAAAAAGGTATATAGAGTAAAAAGCCTATTTGAAAGGCTGTTTTAAGTTCACTTATCATAAATGCTGGAATAAGAGTAAAAATAGACACATCTTCAGGTGTTCTGGGACGTTCTTCATTTCTTAACTTTATAAATAAAGCTAAATCTTTTTCTCTTGTATTTTTAAACATAAATTCTTTAAAAGGTTTTGATGCTCTTTTAAACATTTCTTTTTCATCTATCTTTTTATTTAAATAAGGTACTAAAGCGGATTCATAAGCTTCTTTAAAAGTAGGAGCCATAATAAAGAAAGTTAGAAAGAGTGCTAAAGAAATTAAAACTTGATTAGGAGGTGTTTGTGCTGTTCCAATAGCATGTCTAAGAATAGAGAAGACTACAATCAATCTGGTAAAGGATGTAAGCATTAATAGAAGTGTCGGAGCTATAGCAAGGAGAGTAAGAAGAATTAAAATCTGTAAAATAGTAGAAAATTGCTCTGGAGATTGAACATTTTCAAAACCGATTTTAACAGTAGGAAGCATAACTGCATAAAAACTAAGCATCATCTTTAATCTCCCCTAAATAGGTAAATCCCTTATCTGAATATCCTAATAATATTTTTCGATTTTTAACTTCGATTAACAAAATTTGTGCCTTATAATTAATAGGTTTTATCTCAAGAATTTTTATATAATCAGATGCAAACTTTTTGACATTTAATTTTTTATAAAAATGAGCTCCTAAGGGTAAAAAACTTAATATTAAAAGGATAATTCCTAAACTTTGTAAATAATTAATCCATTCCATAACTTTTTAAGATCCTAATTTTTTAACTCTTTCTTGAGCACTGATAATTTCTGTGATTCTTACTCCAAATTTATCATTCACTACAACTACTTCTCCTTTAGCCATGAGCTTTCCATTAACATAAATTTCAACAGGTTCACCTGCAAATTTTTCAAGCTCAATAATGGAGCCTTGGTTGAGTTTCAAAAGATCTCTAATTAGCATCTTAGTTCTTCCGATTTCAGCAGAAATTTCAAGAGGTATATCAAGGATAAATTCCAATTCTGGATAAGCTCCTGTTCTTTGGGCTGGAGAAAGTTCTTCTAATTTGGCTGGCTGGGAAGATGGAGTTTCTTTTTTACTTAAAGCTGAAGTTTCCTTTGCTTGAGCTTCTTTTGCTTCTGCCTCCTTTGCTTGAGCTTCTTTTACTTGTGCTTCTTTAAGTGCTTCTTCCCACATAGCCATTAACTCGTCAGGACTCATATCTCCAGAATCTTCAGGATTTTCAGAGCCTTCAGGTTCTTTTTTAAGTTTTTTTTCTTCTTCTATTCCTTCTAAATTTTCCTTTGTTTCTTCAGGCATCAACTTTCCTCCTTTTTAATATTTTCTTCTTCAAGGGTTAAAAATTTTTGAACTTGTACAGCCATATGATTTTTAAATACACCTAATTTACCAAGTATTTTCGGAACACCTTCTATATAAACTTCTACAGGCTCATCTATCTTTTTATCTAAAACGATTACATCCCCTTCTTCAAGATTTAATAAATCTTCCAAAGTTATAGTAGTTTTTCCTAAAACAGCAGAAAGATTAACTTCGCTATTAAAAACATATCTTTCTAAAGATTTTCTCCAAGCCAAATCTATATATTCCTCAAATTGATAAGGAGAATATAACTTTTCTTTAACTGGCTGAAGAGTATTTAAAGAATAACAAAATAGAATTTTTCCACTTATAGCCTCAAGTTCTATATTGTAACCCATAACTATTACAGTTTCTTCAGGCATTAAGACTCTTGCAAATTGGGGATTAACTTCTCCTCTTATATATTTTGCTTTAACAGGTATTATATTTCTCCATGCTTTTTCTAATTCATTAAAAATAATATTGACTACTTTTTTAATAAGTTTTTGTTCAATGGGTGTAAATTCCCTACCCTCAACCCTTACGTGTTTTCCTTCACCACCCAAGAATCTTTCTATAAACAAATAAGCTAAGGTTGCATCTATAACCAAAAGACTTTGACCTTTCAGAGGTTCTAATTTAAAAATATGAATGGATGTAGGAACAGGTATCCTATTTAAAAAGTCTTTAAACCTTTCCATATAAAGAGGAAGACTATGAATATCAACTGCTTCTCTTAAAATAGTTGAAATATGCATCCTTAAACTTCTTATTAATTGCTCACTTATTACTTCTAAGCCCGGAATTCTTAAACGAGTTGAAATAGTATAATTTCTAAAATCAAAGGGTTTAACCTCCCCTACATCTACCTTTTTCTCAGGTTCAGTTTCTATTTTTCCTTCAGCAAGTCCTGCAAGTAATGCATCTATTTCTTCTTGACTTAAGATTTTTTCTTCCATTCTTTACTCCACAATATATTGGATTATATATATATTTGAAATAGCCTCCTCTCCTAAGGCTGAATTTATTTTTTGTAAAAGTTCAGTTTTTATTAAATCCTTTGCTTCGGGCTGTAATACATCTTCAGGAGTTTTTGTACTTAGGGTACTAATGATTACATCTTTAATTTTTGGCTCATTAATTTTGATTTCTTCTTCCATTTTTTTATCCTTAAGTTCTAAAGCAAGTCTAATCTGTATGTATCTCTTTCCAGTAGGATCAAAAAGATTAACTACAATAGGCTCCATACTATAAATAACCGTTTCTTTAGGACTCCTTTCTTTTTCCTTTCCCTTATCACCTTTAAAAGTTGAAAACACAGCAATCACACTGCCTGCTAAAACTACTATCACTAAACCTATTACTAAAAATAACAAAAGCTTCTTTTTACTTACCTTTTTAACCTCCTTTTCTTGTTCCTCTGTTTTTGTCTCTTCAGCCATAAGCAAACCTCCTACTTTATTATTATTTTTTCAAAATATATGCCTAATCATAAATTGTTAAAATTCAAGCCCTTTAAAAACATTATGTCATCTTTTTGACATTATTTGTCAAAAATTTATAATTAAGTTCTCTATATATTAAAAACTGTTTAAGAAGTAGTCCTTGGGAATATCCTGTAAGCCCCTTATTTCCTATTATTCTGTGGCAGGGATAAACAAGAGGCAAAGGATTTTTTGAAAGAGCTAACCCTACAGCTCTATAAGCTTTTTTAAATCCTATTCTTTCTGAAAATTCTTTATAAGTTAAAATTTCTCCTATTTTAAGGGATTGAAGTTCTTTTAAAACCTTAATTTGGAAATTGGTTGCCCAAATTTTATGAGGAACTTTTATATAGTCTTCTTTGAAATTCCAGTAATCAAGAAGGGAATAATAGAAATTTTTAACCCAATCTAACACTATAGATGAACTTAGAACCTTAATTTTAGGTTTTATATCGAAACTAAATTTAAATTGCAATTTTATTAATTCTCCTCCTTCATTCCAAGTAAGATGGAACTCAAAAGGAAATACATTAAAAATTGCCTCTTGAATTTTCATATAAATAATTATAATAGTCAGTATGAAAAAGGTTAAGATTGGAGAATGCGTTTTAGAGCTTGTTCAAGGAGATATCACTGAACAAGATACAGAAGCTATCGTAAATGCAGCTAATGAAAGGCTTATTCCTGGAGGTGGTGTTGACGGAGCAATTCATAAGAAAGGAGGTCCTTCAATCTTAGAGGAGCTTAGAGCAAAATATACTCATTGCCCTACAGGACAAGCTGTTATAACAGGTGCAGGAAATCTTAAAGCTAAATATATTATTCATGCAGTTGGTCCTATTTATAAAGATGGAAAAAGTGGAGAACCAGAATTATTAGCCAGTGCTTATAAAAACTCGCTTTTAAAAGCTTTAGAATATAATGTAGATTCTATCTCTTTTCCAGCTTTAAGTACTGGTGCTTATGGTTATCCTCTTAAAGATGCTGCTCAAATTGCTCTAAAAACTGTTATAGAATTTTTGAAAGAAAATAAAAAACCAAAACTTGTTCGTTTTGTCCTTTGGGGAGAAGAAAGTTATAAAACCTTTGAAGAAGTCTTAAATACTCTTCTATAAATTTAGCTTTTTGTCCCCTTTTTTGGCAAAGGAATATATTCCACTGTAGGTGTTCCTCTTACTGGTTGAGGGAAAAGTTTCATAAGCTGATATATTTCAACAGGCATTTCATTACTTACTGGTAATCCCAGTTTTTTTGCTTCTTCATAGGTAATTGGATAATCATGAGTAAAATAACCTTGAGATAAAATTTCAGCAATTTCCTCTATTTTTTCTGGTGGATATCTCTCATCAAGAATTATTTTTAAATTTTCTTTCATTTGTTTTAAAGCCATTTCAGCAATATCAGCTAAAATAAGAGTGCTATCATCAATATGTTCTGGTGGTTTTCTTTTAACTGCTCTCAAAATGGAGGCAGCAGGATATTCTCTTATTTGTGGATCAACTGGTCCAAGAACTGCATGCTCACCCATAACAATTTCATCGCAAGCAAGGGCAATTAAAGTCCCTCCACTCATGGCATAATGTGGAACAAAAGCAGTAACTTTAGCTGGATGTTTTTTAATTGCAAGGGCTATTTGAAGAGCTGCAAGAACAAGCCCTCCTGGTGTATGAAGAATTATATCTATAGGCACATCCTTATCAGTAAGACGAATTGCTCTTATTACTTCTTCTGAATCATCAATATCAATATATCTCATAATAGGAAATCCCAATAAACTCATAGTTTCCTGACGATGAACCAATAATATAACTCTTGAACCCCTTTTTCTCTCTATAGCTTCTATAGCTTTCTGTCTGGCAATTTCTAAAAATTTTTGCCTTAAAAAGGGTTGCATTGCTATAGCAATAAAAATAATCCAGAAAAGATCTCCAAATCCCATACTATTTTCCCTCCCCTGCATTTCTTATTTTTTATCTATGTCAAAAAGGGAACCAAATATACAATATTCATCTAAATAAAATCTTCTTTTTTTACAAAAGATTCTGTAGGTTAATGCACCCACTAAGAATCCTCCTATATGAGCAAACCAAGCAACTCCACCGAATGAAGTAGGAAGGGCTAAAGAAAAAAGTCCACTATAAAATTGAATCAAAAACCAATAGCCTAAATATAAAAAGGCTGGAATTTCAAAAAAGATAGGAAAGAAAAATATAGGAAAAACAACCAAAATCCTTGCTAAAGGATACATCATAAAATAGGCACCCATAACAGCAGATATAGCTCCACTTGCTCCAACAACTGGAATAACAGAATCTTTATAAATTATAGCATGAGTTAAGGTTGCAAAAATTCCACAAAGCAAATAAAATAAAAGGAATCTAAAGGGTCCTAATCTATCCTCTACATTATCTCCAAAAATCCATAAAGTCCACATATTTCCTATTATATGAAGCCATCCTCCATGAATAAATAAATGAGTAATTAAAGAAAGATATTTACGATAAGCTGGTTCTCCTATTAATGCTGAAAAATAATCATCAAAAAATCTTGCTGGAACAAATCCCCAATGTCTAAAAAAAATTTCTCTCTCTAAAGGAGATAAAGAGATTTCGTAAAAAAACACCATCACATTTATTAAAATTAGAATCCAGGTCATTATGGGCGGATTTCTTCTTGGAAGAATATCTTGAAGGGGTATCATCCAAGAGCTCCTATAAGTTCTCCTCTTACTTTTTTCCTAAAAGCTTCACTTTTTTCCACAAGTTTATCAAATTCTTCTTTTTGCAAAGGAATTTTCCCAAATTCATAAGGCTCTTTTTTAACTAAATTTTCTAAAGGCTCCTTTCCTTCTTCTGAAAAAATTTTGGCAAGTTCTAAAAAAATACCTCCCCTTTTTGAGAGGGCATAAAATTCAGCACTTCTTAAAGCATATCTATTTCCGTTAAAGCTAAGAGAAACCCCCTTATTTTCTTTAATTAAAGACAATGCCTGAGTATCAGTTATACTATCTCCAACATAAAATCCTTCTGAAAGAGAAATGGATAGCTCTTTGGAAATCCTTTCACAGGCTTTTGCTTTTTCGGAGCCTCCAATTGGATTTACCTCCCTCAAAAAAACTCCTATATCCATATTCCAAATTATATCAAAAAATATTTTTTCTAAATAGTCCAATGTTTTTAAAAGTTCTGAGGGTAAATCTTCAGGTTTTTGCGCTTCCTTAGGTAGTTCTATAAGTGGCATATTAACTATTTCTTCATGAAATTTTTCTAAAATTTTAGCTTCAGAGGGCGAAAGTTTTACTTTATCTAAATCAACCTCTGTGCAAAAAACATTTTCCATAGGAAACTTTGTAACCTCGCAAAGTGCCTCTAAATAGGGCTTATAACTTGTGCTTATTATAAAGGTAGGCAAAATCTTATTTAAATTGGGCAAAACCTCTGGGACTTCAAGTAAAAAGGTAAGGGTTTTTTTAGAAAATTCTTTTAAGCTTTTATTATTAGCCCCAAAAAGTTTTAAAAAGGGCAAAATCAGTTTTAAAGTATCTCCAGCCTTATACCCTTCTTTCTTTTTTATATCTGCAAGATAATCGTCAAATCTTGAAATTTGAGTGAAAAAATAATCTCCCTTAGGAATAATAGCTTGGGAATATTCAAAGGCATTGTCATTAAGAGTTAATGGTCCTTCGCAGTCAAGAGCTAAAAATGGCATAAATTTTGTTTATTTAAAATTATCCTTTGCAATTTTAAAAATTATAAGGTTAAATTTAAAGGAAGTCAAGAAAAATCGATAAAAGAAAGGAGGAAAGTATGTTCAGTCCCTATTCAGCTTTTAAAAAACCAGTTATTGTTGAAAAGGAGCTCCATAAAAGGGTAAAAGTTAAACCCATTTCCAATTTTGAATTTATTAGAACTGTTGAAACAGTTCCTCTTGGTTTTTCTGAGCTTCTTTCAGCCTCTATGTATTATCCTGTGCTTTTTGGGGTATGGAAAGGGAATATTTTTCCTTTTGCAGTAATGGGAATCAACGGAAAAAATGTATATCTTAATGAAGAAGGGCTTTTTAAAGTAGATTACATTCCAAAAAGTGTAATGGTTTATCCTTTTGGAGTTATTAAACAAATTGAAGAAGACAAAGAGGAATTTTTAGTTATTGTTGATGAAGTTTGTTTTGATAAGGAAGGAAATTTTATTTTTGAAGAAAATGGTTCAGAAACTCCCTATTTTTTAAGTATAAAAGAGGAATTAACTCAGCTTGCCCTTGATTATCAGAAAGCACTTGATTTTGCTAAGGAACTTTTTGAGATAAAAGCTTTAAAATTAATTAATTTTACAGTAGAAACCAAATATGGAAATGCTGAATTTAAGAATGTTCTTATTGGAGATCTTGAGGGGATAAAGAAGATACAACCTGAAAAACTTTATTTTCTTAATGCTATAGGTTATCTTCCCTGTTTATATTCAATCTATTTTAGTGTGCGCAATTTTAAGCTTTGGAACCTAATCTAATTTTAGATTTTATCTCCTTCTCCCCAAATAATTTCTACAGCAGAAAACCTGATAGCTCTCTCAATAACCCTTTCCCAGTCTATTTTAGACTCACCTTTTACTGCAAGAGCATACATAAAGTTTCCTAAATAGCGAGAATTAAGATAAAGGGGTTTTAGATTTTCAAGAAGAATGGCTGTGCTATTAAGAGTGATTGTTCGTCCATCTTCAAGTTTTAGAGTAAAATTTAAGGGAGTTATACCTTCAAGAACAGTTCCCGGAATAAGTGGCTCAGTAAAGATATAGACCTGTGAGAAACCAGCTTTCTTTAAGGCATAAAAAAGGGTCCAGGGCTTCCAACGAGTTAGATGATGTGGGGGATAATCCCAAAACCACCATTTGAATTTACGGTAACCCTTAGCTAAGTTTTCAAAATTATAAAAAGGTGGGCAACTCATAAGAAAGTATCCTTCATCAGAAGAAAGAAGATTATAGATTCCTTTTAAAAACCCTAAGGGATCATCTACATGCTCAAGCACTTCAAAAGCAGTTATCACTTTATATGGTCCTCTAAATTCGGGAGTTAGCTCCTCAAAGGTTAAAGCTTTACATACTTTTAGACCAAAGTTTCTTTTAGCTATTTCAACTGCTTCAGAAGAAGCCTCCATTCCATAGACTTCAAAACCAAACCTTTTTGCTATGAGAAGAAAAAAACCCGTGCTACAACCAATGTCAAATAAGGTTCCCTTAGGAAGCTTATCTAAGATTGCTTGCAAGAGGGTAAAATGAGGAACTTTAAGCCATTTTTTGACTTCTGTTTTTGGGTCGGAAACTTCTTTGAAAGATTGATATGCAGTTTTAGTTAAATCAATAAGACCCATATACTTAGTTTTGCTATCATAGGCTTTGTCATAGTCTTCTGCTTTAATGGGATAGGCAAACTGAAGTCCGCAAGAGGGACACTCAAAAATTCTTGCTCCATTTATTACTTCAAAAAGAGGAATTTCTCCTTTGTATTCACAAACTAAACACTTATCAGGCTTAGCAAAATTTTTCTCTGCTAAAATTTCAGCATCCTTTAGAGCATAATAAACTACTCGAGCAGGAATACTCTGAAGGCAGGGACTAT
Organism: Thermodesulfobacterium geofontis OPF15; assembly: GCF_000215975.1. Lineage (NCBI taxonomy): Bacteria > Pseudomonadati > Thermodesulfobacteriota > Thermodesulfobacteria > Thermodesulfobacteriales > Thermodesulfobacteriaceae > Thermodesulfobacterium > Thermodesulfobacterium geofontis. The sequence goes on from NC_015682.1 coordinate 1,339,868, forward strand.
AAAATTCTCCTTTGAGTTCTGCCTCAGGGCAAGGACCACTTATGGCATGCTTTCCACAAGGGGCAACACAGGTTTTACCTCTGTAATTTGCAGGAACATTTATTACTGTAGGATAAGTTCGAGAGCGCAATTCTCCATCAATTGGTCCTGCAAGAAGAACTGTAGGCTTCTTTAATCCTCCTGCTATGTGAAGTGTTGCAGTATCAGCAGTTATTACTGCATCAGCTAAACTTACTCCAGCTATAAGATATCTAATATCTTTCATAAGATAAGAAAGATTACCAGCTGTTATATCGTAAGTTTCAAGTGCCACATCAACAGTTATATCCTCATCAGGAAGGCTACAGATAACCGGCACATACTCTTCCTTAATATATTCTTCAATCTCTTTTAAAAGTCTCGGAGGAAGAGTGCGGTGAACTGAAGAGGCAAGGTAATGAAAGAGAAGTATCTTCTTACCTCCGCTTAATCTTTTTATTTCTTCAAAAATCGGCTTTAACTCAGCAACAACCTCTTCATCAATCACTATATCTGGTGTCTCATCTTCAGCATGATAGACATAACACTTCCAAAGATAGTATTCTACTAAATTTAACTCATCAAACTGCGGAGTATTTACCATTTCTATAACTTTAACCAGGTAGTCTGCTTTAGAAACATATTTATAAGGTATAGGCATGGGAAGAAGTTTATCTATATAAGAAAGTTTCTCAAGCACAGGACGAGCTCTACCAGAGATACTTACCCAAAGCCTACAGTCAGGATATCTACGCTTAATTTCACGAAGGGCTGGAGTCATACAAAGGGCATCACCAATTGCTGCTTGAGCAATAACTAAAATAGTCTTTCCATTCAAATTTTCTCCACGATAAAATGGCGGAAAACCAACTTTTTCCTCTTTAAAGAGTGTTTTTAGATTTTGTGGAAGAAGGGCAAAAACATCCTCTGCAAAAAGAAGTTTCTCTCCTTTTTTCACTTCAAAATCATATCCATTAAAGTTGAATTTTAAATCCGCCCGAGCCATGTAAACTTTCATAACCCATCCTCCCCTGCACAAAACATGTTATTAACTTTATTTGCAAATTTTATACCTATCTTTTTTTCGCACTTCGTAAGTGCGATATCTTAGAATAATTCTAATTTATCGCACTTCGTAAGTGCGAAAGGTTAGAATTATTTTTATTTAGGGGGATTTTTAAATTGAGAAAGGGGGGAAAAATGAAAAAGTGGCGAGAGGGGGGAAACCACCTCTCGCCACTTAGAAGTTAAGGTTTAAAACCTTACCTCATGAGCTGAAGCACAAGTTGAGGTAAGGTGTTTGCCTGAGCAAGCATAGCAACAGTTGCCTGCATACGGATCTGATAGGTTACGAATTCTGCCATTTCCTTAGCATAGTCAGTATTGCGGATGACAGATTCAGCTTCTTTGGTGTTATCATAAGCTACTTTCTGAGAATCAAAGATAGACTGAAGGTTATTCATAACAGCACCAATTTGAGCTCTCACTTTATCTACCTTCTTAATTGCGGTATTTACAATATCCATTGCAAGTTCAGCACCAGAGTTTGTGGTCACATCAATGCTATAGAGATTATAGAAACTTCCATTACCTATATTTGCTACACCAAGGCCCTCATTAGTAGCACTTATTCCTGTAAAATTGTAGTTATATGAATCTGTTCCAGCAATTGTAAGATTTCCAACTTTTACAGCAGATGCTGTGGTGCTACTCCCTGAAGCACTTGCTGTAGCACCCTGAAGAAGCATTCCAAGATCAACAGAAGCAGCATTTGTATCTGATCTTATTACCTCCACTCCTATTGTTTCTCCAGTTGTTTGAAGGACAAGTTTATTTCCAGAGCTTGAAGCAGTAATATTTAATCCTTTAGCTGAAGCCTGTGTATTAATTTGTGATATAAGCTGATCTAATGTAAGAGTTTCACCTTGAGCAACAGTAATTTCTATTGCATCTGCAGAATTAGTTGATTTACCCACATAAAATCTCATTGTAACTGATCCTGTTGTACTTTGAATATTTGACCATTCAGTGGAAGCTATGCTAATATTTGTTGCTCTTGCAGAGATTCCTACTTGCTGTAAAGTAGCGTTATTATTTATTGCATCTGCTATTGCCTTTGCATCAACAGCTCCTGTATAACTAAGATAAATTGAACTATTGAGATTAACCCCTGCAACAGTTACTGTATCAGTTGAGCTATTATATTGCCAGTTTCCTGTTATTAATGAAGTATAAGCTGTAGTATCTGACTTAACCTTACCAGTACCCTGAACAACATAAGCACCGATATTAGATGCTTTTAGATTTGAAATGCTTACCGAAACTACCTGGTCTGCTCTCGGTCCATAATGGATATACTTCTCTGTAAAAGTTCCATCAAGAAGTTTAATTCCGTTATACTCGGTATCAGTTCCAATCTTTTGAATAGCATCAATGAAGTTGTTAATTTCCTGTTGTAAAGCTGCTCTTGCATTGGGGTCGTTAATGTCGTTTGCAGCTCTCTGGGCTCTTACATAGATTTCCTGAAGTTTTGTGTAAATCTGTCCAGCAGAGGATTCTGCAATCTGAAGAGCTGAAATACCTGTTTGAATGTTAGCATTTCCCTGATCCAAGGCTGCAGCTACAGTTCCAAGCATGTCAGCAATGAAAAGCCCTGCTGAGTCATCAGCAGCATTCAAAATTTTGTAACCTGTTGAGAGCCTTAAAAGGCTCTTACCCATTGCGCGCTCATTTTGAATGAGCGCAGTGTGTGTTTTTGCTGCTTCTGCGTTAAAATTAATTTTTACAGCCATCTCCTCCACCTCCTTTTGTCTTTATTTTCTTTTTGTATTTTTATATCGAACAATTTTTAAAAAACTTTAATCCAGTTTTTAACCCTTTAGTCTCATCTTCTTGACCCCTACCCTTTTCTACCACTTCCGAAGTGGTAGAAAGTTACCACTTCGGAAGTGGTAGGGAGTGAAATTGGCTCTTGACAAGACAAAATTAGACTTTATACTTATTTATAGCTTTTAAGTAGCTTTTAAGTGGCGGCGTAGCTCAAATGGTTAGAGCATGTGGCTCATATCCACAGGGTTGGGGGTTCGAGTCCCTCCGCCGCCACAAAAATGGAAAAATTGGCGGCGTAGCCAAGCGGTAAGGCGACGGCCTGCAAAGCCGTGAATCCAGGGTTCGAATCCCTGCGCCGCCTCATTCCTATCTATGTTCAAACTAAAAGTCCAAGACTACTTCTCCTCTGCTCATTACCTTAAAGATTATAAAGGACCCTGTGAAAAAATTCACGGACACAACTGGAAAGTAGAACTTATTGTTGAAGGCTCTGAATTAAATAGCTTAGATATCCTTATAGATTTTGCCATCCTTAAAAAAATTTTAAAAGAAGTCCTCTTTGAACTTGACCATAAACTACTTAACGAAATTCCCTATTTTGAAAATATTAACCCTTCCTCAGAAAGACTTGCAGAATATATTTTTAAAAAGGTTAAAGAAAAACTCTCTTCCTATCCCAATGTAAAAGTAAAAGAGGTTACTGTTTTTGAGACTGAAAAAGCAGGGGCAACCTATTACGAATAAAAAAAACAAAAAGTGTCTAAATTAAAAATTTCTGAGATATTTTTTAGTCTCCAAGGAGAGGGTCCTCTCATAGGTTACCCTACCCTATTTGTTAGACTTTTTGGCTGTAATCTAAACTGCTCCTGGTGTGATACCCCCTATGCAAAAGGAGAAAATCCTTATGAAGAAAAAGAAATCTCTGAAATAATTTCTTTTTGGAAAAAAAATTTTAGCTCTATACCTTTTATAACTATTACTGGAGGAGAACCTCTTATTCAAAGCTCTGTTTATAATTTAATAGATGCGTTTTTAAAACTTGGTTGTACTATAGCTTTGGAAACCAATGGAAGTATAAGTTTAGATAAAGTCCCTAAGGAAGTAATAAAGGTTATGGATGTTAAAACTCCTTCTTCTAAAATGGATAAGTATAATCTCTATGAAAACTTTAAATTTCTTACTAAAAAGGATGCAGTAAAATTTGTGATAAAAGACCGAGAAGATTTTGATTTTGCTATAGATATTGTAGAAAAATTTTATCTCACCTATTATACTCAGGTCTTTCTATCTCCTGCTTATCCCTTTTTAGACCCTAAAATCTTAGCAAATTGGATTCTTGAAACTAAAAAACCCATTAGATTCCAAATACAGCTTCATAAAATAGTAGGAATAAAATAAATTTGTGATAAAATATTTTTTATGAAAAATCCAAATAACGATAACGAGGCACTCGAACTTCCTAATCCAGTAGATTTAGATATAAGCACTCTTTCTGCCTTACCTATTATCATCGAAGATTATGAAGAACAGGTTCCTGCTAAATTTGATCCTCTGCAAAAATACTTGCAAGAAATAAGTAAATACCCAGTTCTCTCAAGGGAAGAGGAAGAGGCAATTGCGAAGGCTTATTATGAAACTAAAGACCCAAGATTAGCTTATAAGCTTGTAGTTTCCAATTTGAGACTGGTAGTAAAAATAGCTCTTGAATTTCAAAAATTTTGGGCACATAACTTTTTAGATCTTATTCAGGAAGGAAACGTAGGTCTTTTGCAAGCAGTTAAAAAATTCGATCCCTACAGAGGAGTTAAATTTTCTTACTATGCTTCTTTTTGGATAAAGGCTTATATACTTAAATATATTATGGATAATTGGAAACTTGTAAAAATGGGAACTACCCAGGCTCAAAGAAAACTTTTTTATAAGCTAAGAAAAGAAAAAGAAAGACTTGCTTCTCTTGGTTTTGAACCTACTCCTGCTGAAATAGCAAAAAGGCTTGGGGTAAAAGAAAAAGAAGTTGAAGAAATGGAACAAAGAATGTTTTCTCAAGATTTAAGTTTAGAAGCTCCGGTTTCTTATGATTCAGAAGATACTCTTGCTAATTTCTTAAAAGACTCAAAACCAACCCCTGAGGAATCCTTTGCAAGAGAAGAAATTTTAAATAAATTTAAACATCTTCTTAAGGAGTTTGCTCAAAATCTAACTGGAAAAGACTATGTAATTTTCCACGAAAGACTTATAGGTGATCCACCAAAAACTTTACAAGAACTTTCTCAAAAGTTGGGAATTTCTAAAGAAAGAGTTAGACAAATAGAGGAAAAATTAATAAAAAAACTCAGAAAATTTCTGGAGGAGAAATTGCCAGATGCGTACTACTATCCCCTTGCCCTACCTTACAAAGATTAGTCTTGTAATTTTTATTCTCCTTTTTATGAATTCTACCTATCTTTTTGCTGAAAAAGATAAAAAAGCTCAAGCCTATTATTATTATTTACTTGCCACCCAAGAAAGGGATCCTTCTGTAGCAGAAAAATATCTTAAAAAAGCCATAAAATATGATCCCCAAAGTTTGTATCTTAAAAAAACCTTAATTTCTCTTTATTTAGAAAATGGAGATTTAAAGAAAGCAGAATCTCTTTGTAAAAAACTTTTAGAAAATTATCCAAAGGATAGAGAAATTAATCTTTTTTTGGCTAAGATATATATCCTTGAAAATAGACCCCTTCGTGCTATTTCAATTCTTGAAAAGTATTTAGAATACTTTCCTAAGGATGAAATCATTTTAAGCCTTCTTGTAAATCTTTATCTTGACCAGAAAGATTGGGATTCAGCGTTAATTAATTTAGAAAAGTTATTAAAAATTAATGAAAATAATTATACAGCCTGGGTTTTTAAAGCCAGAATCTTAAAAGAACAGAAAAAGATAAAAGAAGCAAAAGAAGCCTATTTGAAGGCTTTAAATCTTGCCTCAGAAAATAAAGCTCTTTTATTGGAGGTACTTAAATTTTTAGACGAAAATTCAGATGTTGAAGAAATTGAAAGGCTTCTAAAATCTTATGTAGCAAAATATCCTGAGGATGAGGATTTTATAAAGCTTCTCCTTAGCTTCTATATTGAAAAATCTAATTGGGTAAAAACTGAAGAGGTACTAAAGGAATATTTAAATAAAAATAAATATACCCCAGAACTTCTTTTCTTTCTTGGATACTCACTTGAAAAACAAAATAAAATGGAAGAAGCTCTTCAAGTTTACGAAAAACTTATTTTTGAAAATAACTGGCATTATGAGGTCTCAAAGAGAATAGCAGAAATTTTTAGAGGAAAAACAAAAGAAGAAGCCTTAAAATATATGGAAGACTTTTCTAAAAGGTATCCTAAAAATAAAAACTATTATATTTTCTTAGCTAATTTTGCTGAATTTCTTGATTTTTGCGAAAAAGGAGTAAAGTATGCAGAAGAAGGAATTAAAGCCTATCCTGAAGAACTTGATATGATTTTAACTTTGGCTTCAGGTTATGCCTGTTTGGAAAATTATGAAAAGGTTTTGTCTCTTATTGAACCGCTTTTAAAAAAATATCCTCAAGATCCATTTGTGTTAAATTTTGTAGGATATAGTTATGTGGAATTGGAAAAAAATTTAGATGAAGCAGAAAGGCTACTTTTAAAAGCCTTACAAATAAATCCTTTAGATCCTTATATTCTTGATAGCTTAGGATGGTGTTACTATAAAAAGGGTGATTTAGATCTTGCTATTCAGTATTTAGAAAAAGCTGTAAAAAGACTTCCTGAAGATGAAGCTGTTATAATAGAACATCTTGGAGATGCTTATTTAAAAAGGGGAGATAAAGAAAAAGCTTGCGAACTTTACCAAAGGGCTTTAAAAGCAGTTATTCATAAAAGAGATAAAGAAAGGATTGAAAAAAAATTTGAGAACTGTCCAATTCTTAAGTAAAATTTTCCTTCTTTTTACCTTATGCTTTTCCTTGGGATGCTCTTATAAAGCACCTCCTTTAAGTAAAATATCTGCTAAAAATGTCTATTATGGAAAAATCTGGTGGGAGATTACTCTTTTTACTAATAATGAAACCAAAACCATAAGTAATTACGCAGATTTTCAAGCAGAAAATAATTTTATTTACTTAAGATTTAAATCTCCCTTTAATACTACATTAGGATATGGAAAATGGGAAGCCTCTTTTTACAATTTAATAGAAATCTTTGATCTCTATGATAAAAAACATTATTTTATAGTACTCGAACCAAAACCTGAATTAAGAGATATTCCCTTTTATTTTTTAGGTTTAAAGGAAAAAAATTTAACCTGGAGTTTCCTAAAAACTTCTTTTAATTATTCTTTTTTAGAAGATAAGAAAGAAGGTACAATAAGTTCTAAATTTTTTATACTGAGGTGGAGATTTAAAGAGGTCTTTACTTCAGAAGATGTTACACCTATGCTAAAAGATATTTCTCCTTTTAAAGATTTTCAAAAAGTAGAAATTACTTTATGATTTTTATTTTTACCTCTTCTACTTTCCGAGGGGTAGCTTTTAAAATTTCTATTTCTAAGTTTTTATAAGTGATTATTTCTCCTTGTTTAGGAATTCTTCCTGTTATAAAATAAATAAAACCATTAAGAGTTTCATATTCTCCAGAAGGAATTGGTATACCGAGAGCTTGTAATTTTTCTATTTCTATAAAACCTTTACATTTATATAAATTTTCGCTAATTTTTTGATATTCTGGAACATAATAATCAAGAGCATCTCTAAATTCTCCTAAAACTTCTTCTACTAAGTCTTCTATAGTTATAATCCCTGTAGTGAAACCATATTCATCAACTACAACAGCAAATTCAATCCCACTTTTTTGAAGCTGAGAAAGTACTTCATGAGCCAAAGCAACTTCAGGAACAAAAAAAGGCTTTAAACTAAAATCTTTAAGAGGTTTATCCTGTTCAAATAAGGTCTTACCTATAAGATGTTGCACTTTCACCACAGCCTTTATATTGCTTATGCTATCTTCATAAAGAGGTATATAAGAAAAATTATATTTTCTGCTGAATTCTATAGCATCTTTTACAGTAGCTGTAATAGGTAATCCCTTTACTTGAGTTAAAGGAACCATTACTTGAGAAACTCTCTTTTTAGCAAATTCAACGATTTTATGCATAAGTTCTCTTTCTTTAAAATCTATCTCTTCTTCGTATTTAATAAAAGTTAAAAGAACTTCTCTAAATTTGGTCAAAAAGAAAGGACTCTCCTCTTTTGATTTCATAATTTTGTTAGCAAGTTTGGCATTTAAAACAATAATAGGATAAAATGCAAAGGATATCAAATAAAGGATAGGCATTAAATAAAGAACTAATGGATAGGAAAATTTTCTCCCAAAAGTTTTAGGAATTATTTGCCCAAAAAGAAGCATAGATAAAGGTAAAAGGGTTGAAACAACTAAAAGCCCTTTTGTACCTAAGCTATTTATTAAAAAATAAGAAGTAAATATTCCATTTCCAGCAACACAAAGGGTAATCCCCATAAGGGTTGTAGTAAAAAGACGTTCAGGATTTTCCCAAAATTTTAGATAAATTTTAGCACCTATATTTTTAGAAGCTAAACTTTCTATAAAAATCCTTTCTGCAGAAAGAAAAGCAATTTCACTACAAGCAAAAAAGGCTTCTCCAAAAAGGAAAAATAAAAAGGAAATAAGAGCCTTAATCATTTCTTTTTTCTATTTCTACAAAAAGTATCTTTCTTCCCTTTATTTTCTTAACTGTAAATTTAAAATTTTTGTACTCTATACTATCCCCTTCCTTAGGTATTTCTTTAAATAAAGTTAAAAGAAATCCGTTTAAAGTTTTTATATTTTGAAATTCTTCTTCTACTATTTCTATTCCCAATAAAACCTTAAGTTCTTCTAAAAGAACTTTTCCATGAACTAACCACTTTTTATCACCTATTTTTTGAAAGGGCTCAATTTTAAGTTCCTTTTCTTCATAGATTTCTCCAAAGAGTTCTTCAAGTACATCTTCTAAAGTAACTAATCCTTTTAAAATACCATATTCATCTATTACCAAAGCTATTTTTATTTGTGCCCTCTGAAATTCAAAAAGCAAATCCCTTACTTTAAAAGTTTCAGGAATAAAATAAGCTGGTCTAACAAAATCTGAAAGTTTTTTAACATTTAGGATTTCTGGCGAGAAATTTGTAATAAGATCTTTAGCATATAGAATACCTATAACATCATCAAGAGTTTCTTTATAAATGGGAAATTTGTTATAGGGAAAGTGTTTTATTTTTTCAAGAAATTCTAAGGTTACAACTTGATCTTTAAAAGCTACTATTTCTGAACGTGGAGTAAGAATAGCTGAAACTGGTATTTTTTCTGAAAGAAAAAGTCCATGGATAAATTTCTTTTCCTTTTCTGTAATTTTTTTCTGTTTGTAAGCAGAATCTAACATATAAAGAATAATCTGCTCAACAGGAGAAAAGGCGTGAGAATAAAAAGGGGTAGAGGGAAATCTTTTTTCTAAACCAGAATAAATAAAGTTATAAATTTTTCTTATTGGATAGAAAATTTCGTAAAATAAATAATTTAGATAAAAAATTTTAGAAATTATTAAAGTTCTAAACTTAAATCCCACAATTTTTGGAAAAAAATCACCTAACCAAAATGCAATTATAGCAAAAATTATAAAAGCTATTTCTTTTCCTTTTCCTGAAAATAAACTGGTAAAGCCTTTAGAGATACAAAAGCTTGCAAAATAATCTACAATTTCATTTCCTGCTATTATAACAATCAAAAGTTCTTCAGGATGTTTTAACATCTGGAAATATTTTTCTGATAAACCAAGATTTCTTAATGAAGCAACTTCTAAACGTGAAAGAGAAAAAATTCCAGCTTCACTTAAATTAAAGAACATAGAAAAAAGTAGTAGAATTAATGCGACAATAAAATAAATTTCAACCATTAAAGGCTAAGAAACAAAACCCCTGTTTCTGATGAAGCTTTTAAGAAATTATTTTCAGGTATTTCTAAAATTTCAGATAGTGAAGCTTTAAATTTATAAAATTCCATCTCCTCGTTTAAAAATTTCTCTTTTTCAAAAATAAATTTTTCCTTCCAATCCTCTAAAAGTTTCTTTTCAGTTATTAATAAATCATTCAAGGAATAAAGAGATTCCCAATCTAAGTATTTTCCTATTAATTTCCAGGCAAAAATCCTTAAATTTAGGTTAGGAAGTTCTTCTTCAAATAAGTAGTTTGTTAAAGGCTCTTTTATATCTAAAATTTTCTCAAAGGTTTCGTCTTCTCCTATTATTTTTTCTTCAAAAATTTGATTATACCTATTTTCCATTTCTTTTAAAGATTTTTCAATTTCATATAATCTATAATCGAGTTTCTCAGCTAAGCATAAGAGAATAAGCGCTCTTTTAATTTCAGTTTCTTCTTTGGTTTTTTCTTCTTTTTTATTAAAAGAAGGATATATATTTTCAAGAGAGTCCTCAAGAGTTTCTTTGAATTGACTAAAATATTTAAGAGTTTCTGGGGTTCTAAAGTTAAGCCCCCATTCTTCAATAACGTCAACTTCTCTACTTAATTGATTCCAATCTATTTTTATTTCTTTTTTAAATTCTAAAAATGTTATCTTTTCTTTCCAAAAAATGGGCAAATCTTTGTAAATATTTTCTATCAAATCTTCAGTTTTAGAAAGTTTAAGAAAAACTATTTTTGAAACCAAGGGAAAAACTTTAACTACTTTTTCCGGAGAAAGAAAACTTTGTGGGTAAAGTAAAAGTTTTTGAGGAAGATCAGTCATTTTAAGAAACTATTTTTCTAAAAAGATTTTTAAAATATTCAAGCTGTTTCCCATATTCTTCATCAAGTTTTTCCTTTATCTTGTTCCATTCTTCTTTGAATTGAGGATGCTCTTCTACATTAACTTTAACCTCAGCTCCCAGTTGATCAGAAAGGGCTTTTTCTAAAGCAGCAACTCCAGCATTAAATCTTTTTAAAAGTTCATTATAAATAGCTTCTTTATGCATAACATATTCCTTAAGAAGAGCTTCTAATTGTTGGCAAACCTTTGACATTTCTGGAACTTTTTTAAAGATTTTTTTTAGCCCTTCAAGAGCCCTTTTAGCATCATCAAGCTGATATTCATATTTAGGAAGAACTATATTTTTTAAAAAAACATCTACTACACCTTGATAAATAACTTTCTTTTGTTGAGGGGTTTTATCTTTTAAAAGATTACTTAAGGAATTTTCAAAATCGGAAATTTCATTTCTTAAAAACTTTGCAGAAAGTCTTTGAGCTTCTTCTTTTAATTGGAAAAGCTCCAATTCTTCTTTTGAGGCTTTACCAATCTTTTCCGCTTTTTCAAGTGCTATTTCTAAAGTACTTTTTATCTCTTCAGCCATTAATCCCTTAAACCCCCTTTAGTTTTTAAATCTAAAATTAACATCTATCTTTATTTAATTCAAGGGGCATTTAAAATTAGATTTCTTAAGCCCCCTTGTAGATTCTTGCTAAAAAGTTTATAATTTAAAATTATGAAAAATTTAGAATTCTTAAAAGAACTTAACCCAGCTCAAGCTGAGGCTGTAAGAACTATATTTGGTCCCCTTTTAGTTATTGCAGGTGCTGGGTCTGGGAAAACAAAAACTATTATTTGTAGAATGGCTTATTTAGTAGCGCATGGAGTCCCTCCTGAAAAGATTCTTCTTCTTACTTTTACTCGTAAAGCTGGAAAAGAAATGATTGAAAGAGCAGGAGCGCTTCTTAAAATGGATTGTAATAAAATTATGGGAGGGACATTTCATTCTTTATGTCAGTATATGCTTAGATTTTACGGATATCTCTTAGGATACAAACCTAACTTTACTATTCTTGATAGAAGTGATTCCGAAGATTTGATAAATTTATTAAGGAACAGTCTTGGACTTGCTGAGAGAAAAAAGAGATTCCCTAAGAAGGATACTTTAGCAAGTATTTATAGTAAAATGATAAATCAACAAAAAACCCTTGAAGAAATCCTCTCCCATGAATATCCTCAATTCTTAGACCATTACTATGAAATAGAAAGGCTATTTATAGAATATGTAAATTACAAAAAGGAACACCAATTAATGGATTACGATGATCTTTTATTAAATTGGCTTGAGGTATTAAAAAACTTTCCTGAGGTAAGAAAGGAGATTGGTAAAAAATTTGAGTTTATTATGGTTGATGAATATCAAGATACAAATTTTCTTCAAGGAGAAATTATAAAATACATGGGAGAAACTCACAAAAATGTAATGGTAGTTGGAGATGATTCCCAAAGTATATATGGTTTTAGAGGTGCATATTTCAGAAATATCTTTGAATTTCCTAAACTTTTTCCTGATACAAAAATAATTAAACTTGAACAAAACTATAGAAGTACTCAAAGTATTTTAGACCTTGCTAATGTAATTATTTCTAATTCAAAAATAAAGTATACAAAAACTCTTTTTACTCTAAAAAAAGGAGGTAGAAAACCAGTTTTATTTAAAGCTAAGGATGAAACAGAATCAAGCAAATTTGTAGCAGATAAAGTATTAGAATTTAGAGAAAATGGAATTAAACTCTCTCAGATGGCAGTACTTTTCAGATCAGCTTATCATTCTTTTGACTTAGAAGTTGAACTTACTAAAAGAGGAATACCTTTTGTAAAATATGGAGGATTAAAGCTTTTAGAATCTGCTCATATGAAAGATTTTCTCTCCCTTTTAAGAATTATAAGTAATCCTCAAGATTTTATTTCTTGGCATAGAGTCCTTTTACTATTAGAGGGGATAGGACCAAAAAGTACAGAAAAAATTATCAGTTCTTTAAAACAGAATCTTTTAAATATTGATTATACCTTAGAAAAATTGATTTTTCAGTTTCCCCAAAAAGAATTTAAAGAATTGGTAATTCTTTTAAAGGAGTTGTGGAAAAATAAAAAATCTCTTTCAGAAATTTTGATTAGTGTTTGGGATTTTTATAAACCTATTTTTGAAAGGATATATTATGAAGACTATCATAAAAGAGAAAAGGATATAGAAGGAGTTATAGCCCTTTCAGAAAAATATAACCTCTTGGAAGATTTTCTTACAGATTTGATACTTGAACCTATTGAAGTTACAGATATAGAAAAACCAGCTAAAGATGAAGATTGTCTTACTCTCTCAACTGTACATTCTGCAAAAGGTTTAGAGTGGCATACTGTATTTATTATATCTCTTATTGAAGGAAGATTTCCCTCTGCTTATAGTATCCACAATGATGAGGAGCTTGAAGAAGAAAGAAGGCTCTTTTATGTGGCAGTAACCAGGGCAAGAGAGAACCTTTTCCTTATTGCTCCTATGACAATTTATATTCCGGGAGAGGGCAAAACCTTAGCTAAATTATCCCGTTTTATAAAAGAAGTCCCTCCTTCACTTTTAGAATTTTATAAAGAAGAGGAATTTAAAGAAAAAGAATTAGATAATGGCAAGAAATTTAAAGTGGGAGATATAGTTAAACATCCTCACTTTGGAATTGGAGAAGTAAGAGAAATTTTGAGTTCAGAAAAAATTAGAGTATTTTTTGAAGAAAAAGGAAATACCCTTTTAAATCTTAAGTATACCAATTTGGAAAAACTGATTATGTAAAAAATTTTTTTAGAGGGAATTTATGGAAAAAATAAGTCTTTCCAACAAAATAAAAACTTCAATCTTAATAAGAAATATTCAGTTAGGATCCCTTGATTATCTTCCTGATTATTTAAAAGCTGATTTAATAAACAAAGCCTTAAAAGGTGCTCTTATTTTTTATAATCAAAATCTTTTAAAAGGGACTTTAAAAGCTATTAATGAAAAAGAAATTTTTCTTGAAAAAGGACCGGGAATCCCTGAACTTTCAGAAGGTGATTTAGTAATCATTATTATTCCTCAGAGTAATGTAAGATTTGTTTTTCAAACATTAGTAAAAGAGATTCTTCCAGATGGTTATAAACTGGAAATTCTAAATCCAAGACATGATAAAAGACTAATTTTAAAAACTATTGTTCCAGCTTTTATCACTTACCTTAAGCCCAATTTATTTATCAATTTTATAGAGAATGAATATTACTTAGTAAGAAATTCAAATTTTTCTCTTGAAAATGCTCCTCAATTAAAGGAATTACAATTTTATGATCTTATCTTTAATGAAAAAAATCAAATTGATGAAGAATTTAAAAAAGCTATAAATACCCATCAAATACAAGGAGAAATTGTAGATATAAGTAGTGGTGGATTATGTATAAAAGCACCCTTTATAGTTCAAATTCCAGAGAATATCCATTTAGTTTATACTAAATTTGAAATTATTGTAGAAGATAAGAGTATAAAATCAGGATTACTTTGTCATTTAAGAAATACTCGCTTTGAGGGAACAAATACCTTTTTACATATGGCATTTTTGATACCTTTTAAACCTGAGGTGTGGAAAAATATAGAAGAGATATTAAAGCCTTTAATTAAGTAATCTTTTACACAAATTAATAGCTAAATCTAAAGGATTTTCACTAAATCTTATAAAAATTTTGGCAAAATTTTTCTCATTTTTAAAATAGAAATTGCTTCTCAGGTCTTTAAAAATCTTTCTAAATTTAAGGAGATTTTCTTGATTCTTAATAAGAAAAACCAAATTATTACCTTTTACTTCTATAAGTGGAAGTCCTATTTTTTTCATATAAAGTTTTAAAAGATAGATTTTAATTAGATTTTCTACAGAATCAGGCATTTTCCCATATTTATCTTCTATTAATTCGTAAAATTCTTTTAATTCTTCTTCATCTTTTATAAGAACAAGTTCTCTATAAAGGCTTAATCTTTCTTCTGGCTCAGGAACATAATTTGCTGGAATATACGCAGGAACTTTTATATTTACTTCTGGCTCCCAATCTTCTATTTTTTCTCCTTTTAAAGCTCTTACAGTATTTTCAAGAAGTTCAAGATAGAGTTCATATCCTACAGTATTAATATGTCCTGATTGACGAATTCCTAAAAGTTCTCCTGCTCCACGGATTTTTAAATCACTTAGAGCAAGTCTAAAACCTGAACCAATTTCTGTAAATTGCATCAAGGCTTTAAGTCTTTTTTGAGCCTCCTCTGTTAATCCTTTCAGGGTAGGAACTAAAAGGTAGGCATAGGCAAGTTCTTCTGACCTCCCCACCCTTCCCCTTAATTGGTAAATATCAGCAAGCCCAAACATATCAGCTCTATTTATTATAATTGTATTAGCAGAGGGAATATCTATACCGCTTCCAATTATAGGTGTACAGAGAAGAACATCAACTTCTTTATTTAAAAATTTATACATATTTCTTTCTATAAGTTCAGCTGGCATCTGCCCATGAATAATTTCTATTCTTGCCTGAGGAACAAGTTTTTTTAGATAATGGGCTAAGGAGCTTAAACCATGTATTCTTGGATTTACAAAAAATACCTGTCCCCCTCTTTCTAATTCTCTTTCTATAGCACTTTTAATAATTTCTGGTTCAAATTTAGCTAAAATTGTTTTTATAGTTTTCCTTCCAGGAGGTGGAGTTTCAATTACAGAAAGGTCAAATATATTTAACAGACTAAGTTGAAGACTTCTCGGAATTGGAGTAGCAGATAAAGATAGAACTTTTATACTTTTTTTATATTGTTTAATTTTTTCTTTTTGTTTTACCCCAAATCTATGCTCTTCATCTATAATAAGAAGACCTAAATCCTTAAAAATAATATCTGAAGAAAGAAGCCTATGAGTTCCTATAACTACTTTAATTTCTCCTTCTGCCAATTTTTTTAAGGTTTCTCTTTGTTCCTTTTGAGGTCTTAGTCTTGAAAGAATTCCTACTTTTATATTAAATGGCTCTAAACGCATTTTAAAATTTCTATAGTGTTGTTCTGCTAAAATGGTTGTAGGAACTAAAAAGGCAACTTGTTTCCCTGAATAGGCAACTAAAAAAGCTGCTCTTAAGGCTACTTCTGTTTTCCCAAATCCCACATCTCCAACTAAAAGTCTTTCCATAGGTTTTTCACTACAAAGATCATTTATTATTTCTTCTATAGCTATTTGTTGATCTGGAGTTTCTTCAAAAGGAAAAGTAGAACTAAATTCTTCATAAGCAAGTGCTGGAAATTTTAAACTATAACTTTTTAATGCTTTTCTTTCTGCATAAAGTGCTAATAGTTCCTGAACAACCTCTCTTAATTCTTGTTCTATTTTTTTCTTACGAATAATAAAAGTTTTCTTTCCTAATTTATCAAGTTTAGGCTCTTTATCACTAACTCCTACATAAGGATAAAGCTCATTTAAACGAGAAACAGGTAAATAAAGTTTATCTCCACCCTCATATTCAATCTGTAAAAATTCTCCCTCTATACCGTCTACTTTTAAAAAAGTTAATCCTAAATATTTTCCTATTCCATGGTATTTATGAACAACAAAATCTCCTATTTTTAAATCTTCAAATTTTCTAAAATAATTTTTTGCTCTTTTAAGAGCTACTTGAGAAATTTCTTTTTTAAGAGAAATTTTTCCAAAAAGTTCATATTCTGAAGTAACCCATATGAACCATTCAGGCAAATAAAATCCTCTTTTTAAAATCCCTTTTCTAATTTCCAAATTTTTAAAATCTTCTAATCCTCTAAATTTAAGTCCTTCTATCACTATTTTTTCTGTTCTCTCATCTGAAGCAACAAAAATAACCTTTTCCCCCTCTTCTAAAGATTTTTTGAGTAATCTAAAAGCATTATCAATCTTATTAAGGCTTTTATCCTCATCTAAGGTTTTTTGAGAAAGAAGAAAAGTAAGCCCCTTTTGTGAGGGTTCAGAAAGCTCGAAAGGTATCTCTTTTACAACTATTTTTTTTAAATCTTGAATAAAATCATAAAATTCATCTAAGGAAAGATATAAAAATGTTTCATCAAAATAAAGTTTTTTCTTTTCTTTTGCTTTTGAAGCATTTAAATAAATTCTATCCCAAAATTTTTCTGCGTTCTTTTCTATCAAATCCGGCTCATATAGAATCAGTAAGATTTCTTTTTCTTTTAAATTTTCCCACAGGGGATTTAATTTTTCGTAAAAAATAGGTAGTAAAAGATCCCTATTTTCAAAGATATATCTATTTTCTATTTGACTTAGAATTTGCGTAAAAAGAGATTCTGGAAGTTTATCTTTAAATTGAAAAAGTCTTTTATAGATTGGCTCTACATTTTCAGTAAAAATTATTTCCTTGCAAGGTAATATAATAAGTTCTTCAAGGGGAGCAAAACTTTTTTGACTTAAAGGATCAAAAAACCTTAATCCTGTAATAGTATTTCCAAAAAATTCAATTCTTGTAGGAGATTCATAGTTGGGAGACCATAAATCTATAATACCTCCTTTCACTGCAAAGGTTCCTTTTTCTCTTACCACTCCTGTTCTTTCATACCCTAAATCTAAAAGTTTTTTTAGAAAACTCTCTCTATCAATTTTTTCACCAAGGATTAGATAATAATAAGCTTTTTTGAGATTTTCTCTGGATATGGTTTTTCTTAAAAAAGCTTCAACAGTCCCTGCTAAAATTTTTATCTCGGGAAGTTCCCATAGAATTTTTATTCTTTGCAATTCTTCTTCAGCAAATGTATAAGCCTCTGAAAAAGGAGGAAGACTTGGGGTTGGATAAAGAGCTACTTTCTCTTTAGAAAAAACGTTTAAAGCCGAAACAAATTCCTCTGCTTGATTTTCTTCAGGAAAAATAGCTAAAATAAATGTATTTTCTAAAACTTTTAATTGAAAAGATAAAAAATAAGCTAAAAAAGATGAATTAACTCCTGAAATAAAAAATTCTTTATTATAATCTTTATTTTTTAAAAATATTTCAAAATTAGGAAAAATAAACATTTTTTTCTTTTTAAACCCATTAATACTATTCTTTTAAAATCCAATTTTTTCATAAAAAATTTAAGGTTATTTTAAAATTTTTTCAACACTAAAAAGCATTGATTCTCTTGACAAAATCTAAATTTAAGCTAATTTTAAGAATAAATTAAAAGGGGGGGTATTTTAGTGCTTGCAGTAATAAAAACAGGAGGAAAACAATATATTATAAAACCTGGAGATCTTTTAAAAGTTGAAAAAATTGAAGGTGAAGTAGGAGATATTGTGGAAATTAACGAAGTTTTATTAGTAAAAACTGATAAAGAAATTAAAATTGGAACTCCTTTAGTTGAAAATGCAAAAGTTAGAGCTTCTATTGTTGAACAGGGTAAAGCTCCTAAGGTTATTGTTTTTAAGAAAAAACCTAAAAAAGGTTATAAAAGAAAAAAAGGACATAGACAGCTTTATACTACTATAGAGATTAAGGAAATTATAGTGTAAAAGGAGGAAAAAATAAATGGCTCATAAAAAATCAGGCGGTGCTTCAAGAAATGGAAGAGATTCTATTTCTAAGCGTTTAGGAGTTAAAAGATTTGGTGGACAATATGTTAAACCTGGAGAAATTATTATAAGACAGAGGGGAACAAAATTTCATCCAGGGTTTAATGTAGGGTTAGGTAAAGATTATACTATTTTTTCAAAAATTGAGGGTATAGTTAAATTTGAAACCAGAAACGGAAAAAAAGTAGTTAGTGTATATCCACTTTAGTTTTTTTAAATTTTTCTTGTTTTTTTCTCATTTTTTATTAAAATATTTTATGTGTCTAATTTAATTTTCTTATTTTTTTTAAGCTATCTTTTAGGTTCTATTCCCTTTGCCCTTATTGTTTCTCTACCTCAAGGAGTGGATCCAAGAAAAGAAGGAAGTAAAAATCCAGGCGCTACTAATGTAGCAAGACTTTTAGGAAAAAAATGGGGGATTATCACTTTTTTAGGTGATTCTTTAAAGGGAGTTTTTGCTCTCTTTATTGCTTACCTATTTTTAGAAAAAATCCCCTATCCTAAAGAATTAGTTTTAGCAGGAACAGCTTTTTTTGCAGTATTAGGACATCTCTTCTCCATTTTTCTTAAATTTAAAGGAGGAAAAGGTGTAGCAACTACTATTGGGGTATTTTTAGTGCTTGCTCCAAAGGCAATGCTTATTTCTTTAATAATTTTTTTTATAGCTGTTTTTATATCTAATTATGTTTCTGTAGGCTCTCTTTTAGCTACAGCTTTACTTCCTTTAAATATTTTTCTTATGAATTATCCTTCCGAATATATTATATGTAGCTTTTTTTTAGCTATTTTAATATGGATAAAACATAAAGACAATATTAAAAGGCTCTTAAAAGGTGAGGAAAAGACCTGGAGAAAAATTAAAAAATGATAGATAGAGTACAAGCTAAACAAGAAGGAATATTTATTGATGAATTTTTAATTAAAGTTTCTCCTGATGATATGTTTCTTTATTTAGAAGTAGATCCTAAAAATCCTGTAATAATAAATTCTTTAAGAGAAAAATGGGAAAAAATAAGTGCTCAATTGAAAGAAAATAAAATTATAGGAGTTTTAGAGGATCCTGATTTTGTTGATAATATGTTAATTGTTGCAAAAGGAATAGCTCCAAAAAATCCTATTCCAGAGCGAATAGAACTTTTTGAAAAATTTTTACCACTTTTAAAAGAAGATAAAGAATTAGAAGAAAGATGCAAAGAAATTTCTGAAGAGGGGGCAGAAGATTTAAGAGATCTTTGTCAAAAGATAATATGTGTTAAAAGCGAAGAAGCTATAGGAAGATGGTATCCCTCAATACCAGGAACACCTGGAGTTAATATATGGGGAGACCCCATTGAACCTCCTCCACTTTCTGAAAAACCTCCTTTTACATTAGGAAAAAATTTATATATAGATGAAAAGGATAACCTGATTAAGGCAAAGGAAAGCGGAGTAGTTGTAATTGAAAAAGGTGTAATTGAAATATATCCCGAATACACCCTCAAAGGAGATGTAAATTTTTCAACAGGAAATATATACTTTTCAGGTAAGAAACTTACTATACAAGGAGATATAAAATTTGGATTCAAAGTAATATGTGAAGGAGAACTTGAATTACAAGGCAGTACAGAAAATAAAGTTTACATAGATGTTAAAGGCTCTTTTACTTGTCAAGGAATTATAAGAGGAGAAGAGACCCAAGTAAAAGTAAAAGGTAGTGCTCAAATAAAGGCTGTTGAATTTGCAATAATAGAAATAGAAGGCAATCTTACTATTACTAATTATCTCATATTCTCAAAATGTACTGTTTACGGAAACATTATCGCTACTTCAGGAAAGGGAATTATTTATGGAGGAGAAATAAAATGTAGCGGAAATATTGAAGCTAAAATTTTAGGTAACGAATCCCATACCCCTACTAAGATATTTGCAGGATATAATCCTGAAATTATAGAGCCTTATAAAAAAGCTTTAAAAGAAGAGATGAAAATAAAAGAAGTTTTAGAAAGGCTTGAACAAGGTATTAAATTAGGTAAAAAATTAAAAAAATATGGAAAATTAAGCGAACAAAAAGAAAAAATTTTATTAAAATTAGAGGAAGAAGCTGAAAAATGTTATAATGCTTTAGAAAAATTAAAAGACGAAATAAGCAATCTAAAAAAATTAATTGCTGAATATAAATCAAGAACTATTAAGATTCTTGATAAAGTTTATGCTGGTGTTACCCTTGGTATTACAGACATTACTTATACTTTAAATGAGGATAAATCAGGTCCTCTTACATTTTATTTAGAAGCTGATAAACCGAGCTTTAAAGATTAAGCCTCATGGAAAATAATTGGGAAAATTTTTTTGAAAATTTATCTTCAGAGATAAAAAGAGAAATTGTAGAGAATTATTTTTCAGAAAAATTATATTTAGAAGAGGAATGGAAGACATATGAAAGCCTTTTAGAAAATCTTAAAAAAATCCAAAAAAGAATTTTCAATAATGCTTGGAGAATATATTTTATACTTGATAAAGATGAAAACTTAATAAAAGAGTTTGAAACCCTAACCTCTTTTCCTCTTAAATTGAGTTGCGAAAAAAGTTTAGAATTATACGAAAATACTTATAAAATACCTGAAAAAGAGTTAAAGAAAAAACTTTTTAGTAATATATTTTCTCCTTTTGGATTTACTTCTAAAGGAAAATTTGTAAAACTTTTTTATAATATATATAAACGCCTTTATAAGATTCTGAATAATTTTCTAAAGGAATATCAAAAAGTTGAAAAAACTTATAATATTTTAAAAGATGAAACCGAAAAATTTCACAAATCCTTTGATCTTTCCTATATTTTAGGTTTTTTTGAAAGACTTGAAATTTCAGAAGCAGAAATAGGAGGCATTGAAAATAAAGAAAAGATTGTTGAAGATCTTATAGAAAAACTTAGGATACCGATCCCTGAACCATTAAATTTATATTTTTTAAATTATTCTCCTCTTCCTACCCCTTCTCAGGTTTCTTCTAAGCTTTCTCAACTTGCAAAAATTTCTTTTGAAAAAAATCCAGAAAATGCAAAAGAAATTCTAAGTTTTCTTGCTTAAAAATGTTTATCCAAACAATTAAAAGATTTATTGAGAAGTTTCAATTATTCCAAAAAGGTGATAGGGTTCTTCTTGGGGTTTCAGGAGGTCTTGATTCAGTTGTACTTTTAGAAACCTTATATCTTTTAAAAAAAGAATATAATCTAAGTCTTTTCGTATCCCATTATGATCATAAGATTCGTAGAGATTCTTATAAAGATGCGCTTTTTGTCTACCAACTTTGTAAGGAAAGGAAAATTCCCTTTTTTTATACTGCTTCTTCAGTTCCAGCTTATGCTAAAAGAGAAGGCTTAAGCTTAGAAATGGCAGGAAGAGAATTAAGATATAATCTTTGGTATTATTTAGCTAAAAAATATGACTTTCAAAAAATAGCCCTTGCCCATCATTTAGATGACCTTGCAGAAGAAATTTTTATGAAACTTATTAAAGGTACCGGAAAAAGAGGACTTGCCGGTATCCCAGTTAAGAGAGAAGATTTAATTGTAAGACCCCTTTTATTTGTAACCAAAGAAGAAATTAAGAAATTTGCTTTAGAAAGAGGTCTAACCTGGAGGGAAGATGAAACAAATAAAGATTTGAGATTTTTGAGAAATAAAATAAGACACATTTTAATTCCTTTTTTAGAAAATAATTTTAATAAAAAAATCAAAGAAAATATAAGGAAAACCGCCTTTCTAATAGCTGAGGAAGAAGAACTTATTGAAGAACTTGCTAAAAGCAAATTTGAAGAAATAAAATTTTACTTGGAAGGGGAAGTAGCTTTAAAACTTCATGAATTAAAACAAATTCATCCTGTTTTAAGAAAAAGAATATATTTTCTTGCTTTTAAAGAGGCAAAAATCCCTTTATTTAGAATAACTTATCCCCATCTTGAAAATTTAGAAAATTTAATAACTAAAAAAACTAAAGGACCCATATATTTGCCAGGAAATTTTTTAGCTTATAGAGGACCTGGTTATATAATTTTTACTAAAAAACTTTTTTCTTTTCCCTATTTTGAAATTGTCGTCTCAAAAGAAGGTGAATATCTTTTACCTAATAACAGAATACTTAAGGTTTTTAGAGCCCCCTTTACCAAAGATTTTATAAAACCAGAAAATAGCATGTCTTTTCCTGCTGAAAGACTTACTTTTCCTTTTATTGTAAGGAGAAAAAAACCAGGAGATAAAATATACATTCCTTCTCTCGGGCATAAAAAACTAAAAAAATTTTTCTTAGAAAAAAAAATTCCCCATTATTTAAGAGAAGATATATTACTTATAGAAAGAGAAAAAGAAATTGTAGGGGTGTGGAACCTATATATTCATCCTGAATACGAAATAACTGACAAAACAAAAGAGCTTATAATTTTACAAATTAAATAAATAAATTTTTCTTTTGTTGATTTTACAAAAACTTGTAATAAATTTATTTTAAAGATTTATTTGAAGGAGGTTTAATGAAAAATTTCGGGAAAACTCTTGCTATTTGGATAGTTATAAGTATTTTAGTTTTAGTTTTTTATAACTTCTTTTTTTCAGAAAAAGGGTTTTATTCTACCCTTAATACCAATAATGTAAGTTACTCTGAATTTTTAGAAAAAGTAAATAATAACCAAATTAAAGAAGTAACTATAGAAGGTAAAAAAATTATAGGAAAACTCTCTTCAGGTGACCAAATAATAACTTATGCCCCTGATGATACTGAATTAATACCTCTTTTAAAGCAAAAAAACATAAAAATTGTTGCCAAACCTGAAAATCAAAATAGCTGGCTTACTTCATTTCTTATTTCTTGGCTTCCCTTTTTAATATTAATTGTACTTTGGATTGTTTTTTTAAAACAATTACAACCTTCAAATAAACCTTTTTCTTTCATAAAAAGTAGAGCTAAATTAATTAAGGAAGGAAATACAAAAGTTACTTTCAATGATGTAGCAGGGATAGAAGAAGTTAAAGAAGAACTTCAAGATATAGTTGAATTTCTCAAAAATCCTCAAAAATTTACTAAGTTGGGGGCTCGTATACCGAAAGGAATTTTACTGGTAGGACCTCCTGGTACAGGAAAAACTCTTCTTGCTAAAGCTATTGCTGGAGAAGCAGGGGTGCCCTTTTTCAGTATAAGTGGTTCTGATTTCGTTGAGATGTTTGTAGGAGTAGGTGCTGCAAGGGTAAGAGATCTTTTTTCTCAAGCAAAGGCACATGCTCCTTGTATTATTTTTATTGATGAAATCGATGCAGTAGGAAGACAAAGAGGAGCTGGCCTTGGTGGAGGACACGATGAAAGAGAACAAACTTTAAATCAATTGCTGGTTGAGATGGATGGTTTTGACACAGGGGAAGGTATTGTTGTCTTAGCTGCTACAAATAGGCCAGATATTTTAGATCCAGCACTTTTAAGACCTGGAAGATTTGATAGACAAGTATATGTACCTCCTCCAGATGTTAATGGAAGAGAAGCCATTTTAAGACTTTATGCTAAAAAGTTCAAAGTAGATGAATCTATTGATTTTAAAGCTATAGCAAAAGGTACACCTGGTTTTACTGGAGCTGATTTAGAAAATATGCTTAATGAAGCTGCTTTAATTGCTGCTAAAAAGGGTAAAGAGAAAATAGAAATTGAAGATTTAGAAGAAGCAAAAGATAAAATTCTTATTGGAAAAGAAAGAAAAGGGATTGTTTTGAATGAAGAAGAAAGGAAAATTATAGCCTACCACGAAGCAGGGCATGCTTTAGTGGCTTATTATCTTCCCGATCCTGATCCTGTTCATAAAATAAGTATAATCCCAAGAGGACAAGCATTAGGAGTTACTCAGCAATTACCTTTAGATGATAGACACATTTATACAGAAGATTATTTGCTAAAGAAAATTACAGTTCTTCTTGGGGGAAGAGTGAGTGAAGAATTAGTTTTCAATAAAGTAAGTAGCGGTGCACAAGACGATTTAAAAAGGGCTACCCAAATTGCAAGAAAAATGGTATGTAATTGGGGAATGAGTAAAAAATTAGGTCCTGTAACCTTTGGAAGAAGTGAAGAACATATTTTTTTAGGTAGAGAAATGTTCCAAATTAAAGATTTTTCAGAAGAAACCGCTCGTATAATAGATGAAGAAGTAAAAAATATTATATTAAGTTGTTATGAAAAGGCTAAAACTATATTAAATCAATATTTACATAAACTTCATAAAATTGCTCAAACTTTGTTAGAGGAAGAAACTATAGATGCAGATAGATTTAAATTAATTCTTGAAGGACATTAAACTTTTATGTTTCCACCTTTAGCCTTAGGTTCTAAAATTTTAGACTGGAAAAATTCTCCCTATTTTGTAGGGATATTAAATGTTACCCCTGATTCTTTTTCAGACGGGGGAAAATACTTAAATATGGAATCTGCCTTAAAAAGAGTAAAAGAACTTTTAGAAGAAGGAGCTGAAATTATTGATGTAGGAGGTGAATCAACTCGCCCTTTTTCTGATCCAGTTCCCGAGGAAGAGGAATTAAAAAGAGTGATACCTGTAATTAAAGCTATTAAAAGTGAGTTTCCAGAAGCCATTATCTCTATAGATACTTATAAAAGTAAAGTAGCTGAAGAAGCTTTAAAAGCTGGAGCAAATATAGTTAATGATATAAGTGCTTTGCGTTTTGATCCAAAAATGATTGAAGTAGTAAGAGATTTTGGTTGTCCTATTATAATTATGCATATGCAAGGTAATCCAAAAACTATGCAAATTAATCCTACTTATAAGGATGTAGTTAAAGAAATTAAAGAATTTTTAAAAAAAAGAATTGAATTTTTAGTAAAAAAGGGAATTCCCTTTGAAAATATAATAATTGATCCTGGTATAGGATTTGGGAAAACTTTCAGCCATAATTTACAAATTCTTAAAAATCTTGATTCTTTTAAAGAGCTTAATCGCCCTCTTATGATAGGACATTCAAGAAAAAGTTTTATCGGAGAAATCATAAACAAACCCCCTTCTCTTAGAGATGGAGGAACTGTGGGGGTTTCTCTTTTTGCTTATTTGAAAGGGGTACAATTTTTAAGGGTTCATAAGGTAGATATTAATAAAGATGCACTTTCTACTTTCAAATTTCTAATAGAAAATTAAGGAGCTTACTTTGAATCTTTACTTTGAAAAATTATGGGAAGTTTCTAAAACCTTAACTATTAAAGATATTTTAGATATAGCTATTGTAACTTTTATTATATACAGAATCCTTCTTTTAATTCAGGGAAGTAGAGCTTTACAGATGGCTGCAGGATTAATTATAATAGTTTTATTATATCTTATATCAGATGTTTTTCAGCTTTTAACTTTAAATTGGATTTTGAACACCTTTATGTCTTCTATTTTTATTCTTATTATTATTGTATTTCAGGATGATATAAGAAAAGCTCTTGCTCAAATTGGAAAACCCACTTTTTTAAAAATTCAAACTGAATTTTCTTACGAAATAGAAGAAATTGTAAAAGCTGTCACGACTTTAGCAGAAAAAAGAATAGGTGCACTTATTGTTATAGAAAGAGAAATCAGTCTCAAAGATTTTTTAGAGAATGCAACCATAATTGATTCTAAAGTAACTAAGGAACTTTTAATCAGTATTTTTAATCCCAAAAGTCCTTTACATGATGGAGCAGTTGTAATTAGTAAAGGAAAAATTCTTGCTGCTGGAGTTATTTTGCCTCTTTCTACCAATCCAGATATAGCAAAAGATTTGGGAACAAGACATAGAGCAGCCATAGGAATTACTGAAATTACAGATGCAATATCCATAGTAGTTTCAGAAGAAACAGGTTATATTTCCTTAGCAGTTAGTGGTAAAATAATAAGGGATATCACTCCTGCTACTTTAAGAAAAATGCTTTCTCAACTTTTAGGATTTGAATCTAAAGCTCCTTGGTGGGTAAGAATAGGTTATGAAATTCAAAAGGGAACATAAATTAAAAATCATCTCCTTTTTTTTAGCTATTATCCTTTGGTATTTTGTTGTTTTGGGGAAACCTATAGAAAAGGAACTTGAAATTCCTATAATTAGAAAAAATTTTAACCCCAATTATTTAGTAGAACTAAATCCTTCTGAGGTTGTTTTAAAAGTTGAAGCTACAAGAAGAATCCTAAGAAATTTTCCTTCTAACAATTTGAAATTAGAAATAGACCTATCAAAATATCCCCCAGGAGTTCACCAAATAAGAGTACCTATAGAAAAATTAAACCTACCTTCAGATTTAAAAATAAAGGAGCTTAAACCTGATTCAATAACTTTGATAATAAAAAGATTAGATGTTAAAAAAGTTCCTGTAAAACCTATTTATGAAACTGAAGAAAATTTTCCTAAAAGATTTAAACTTATAATTAAACCCTCATATGTAGTTATAAAAGCTCCCATAGAAGTTTTAGTTAATACCTATTATATAACTACTCAGCCCTTAGATATTTTAAAACTAAAAATAAAAAAAGAGGTAGAAGCTGAACTAGCTATTCCTCCTGGTGTAATATCTGTGTATCCTGAAAAAGTGAAAGTCATTTATCATGAATGAGGGGGTATTTCTATGAAAAAGAAATTGTTTGGAACTGACGGAATAAGAGGTGAAGCGAATGTATTCCCTATGCTTCCTGAAATAGCTTTACAAGTAGGAAGAGCTATAGGATATTTGTTTAAAAATCATAATGTCCATTTTAGCAAAGTTCTTATTGGAAAAGATACTCGTCTTTCTGGATATATATTTGAATCTTCTTTAGTTGCTGGTCTTTGTTCTATGGGAGTGTCAACCTTTTTAGTGGGACCTTTACCAACTCCTGCTATAGCTTTTTTAACTAAAGATATGCGAGCTGATGCAGGAGTAATGATTTCAGCCTCTCATAACCCTTATTATGATAATGGAATAAAAATTTTCGATAAAAATGGATATAAACTTCCAGATGAATTAGAAGAAAAAATAGAAAATCTTATCTTTGATGAAACCTTTTCTACAAAAAGATGTTTAAAAAATGAACTTGGTAAGGCTTATAGAATTAAAGATGCTCCTGGAAGGTATGCAGTACATTTAAAGTCAGTAGTTCCTCCTCATTTAAATTTTGAAGGATTAAAAATTGTTATAGATTGTGCAAATGGAGCTGCTTATCAAATAGGACCTCAGGTTTTAGAAGAACTCGGAGCTGAGGTTATTCCTATAGGATGTAGTCCTAACGGAATAAACATAAATGATAATTGTGGAGCTTTGTATCCGGAAAAAACAAAAGAATTAGTTATACAAAATAAAGCCCATCTCGGGATAGCACTTGATGGAGACGGAGATAGAATTGTAGTAATTGATGAAAAGGGAAATCTAATAGACGGAGACGATATATTAGCTCTTTTTGCTCTTGATTTCAAAAATAAAGGCATTCTTTTAAACAATGTTGTTGTTGGAACTATAATGAGTAATTTAGGATTAGAAAAATTTTTGGAAAAACAAGGCATATCTTTTGTTAGGACTTCTGTAGGAGATAGGTATGTGCTTATGAAAATGAAAGAATTGGGAAGTATATTGGGAGGAGAAACTTCGGGACATATAATTTTTCTTGATAAAGCAACTACTGGTGATGGACTTCTTACAGGAATAAGACTAATTTCTTTAATAAAAGAAAAAGAAAAACCTCTTTCAGAACTTATTCCCCTTTTTGAAAAATTTCCTCAGGTGATGATAAATGTAAAAGTTAAAGAAAAAAAACCAATAGAAGAAATAGAGGGGCTTGAAGAAAAAATAAAATTAGCAAAATCTAAATTAGAAAAAAATGGAAGAATTATAATTAGACCTTCTGGAACCGAGCCTAAATACAGAATAATGGTTGAAGGAGATAAAAAAGAATTAATAGAAGAAATAGCTAAAGAGCTTGCAAATTTTATAAGACAAAAACTTAATAAATGAAAAAAATTATTCTTTTTTTATGGATCCTTATGTTTATTAGCTTTTTCTTAGGTATAATGTTAGGGGGAAATAATTTTGTAAAAGAAAGAGCTGTAACTCTTTGTCTTTCCTGTATGGGATTAGAGGAATGAAAAGAAAATGGTTTCAGTTAGTTTCAACCTTTGTTCATAATGGTTATGTGGGCTTTTTAGCAAATTCTAATATTTATACCGGATTTCTTAAAAATTTATGCGGACCGGGACTAAATTGCCACTCTTGTCCTGCTAGTTTATTTGCTTGTCCTTTAGGAATTTTACAAAATTTTCTTATCTCTATAAGGATCCTTCCTTGGCAGGCTTTGATAGGTTCTTTTTTTTATATTCTTGGTTTTTTTTTATTTTTTGGGCTTTTCTTAGGAAGATTTATATGTGGTTGGCTCTGCCCTTTTGGATTTTTACAAGACCTTATATATAAAATACCTTTCTTTAAAAAACAAATTAAATTTCCTCTGCATATAGAAAATTATTTAAAATTTATATTTCTAATTTTTTTTGTAATCCTTTTACCTCTTTTTATAATAAATGAAATCGGTTATGGAATTTTATGGTTTTGCAAATATATATGTCCTGCAGGAACTATAGAAGCTGGATATTTTAATCTTTTTCTCCAACCTTCCTTATTTTTTCTTATAGGTTTTGTTTTTTATCTAAAAACTTTTATTTTAGTTATAGTTCTGATTTTATGTTTAATAAATTTTAGATTTTTCTGTAAAAATCTCTGCCCTTTAGGGCTTATATATGGATTGTTTAATAAAATAGGAATTTTAAGACTTTCTTTAATTAAAAATAATTGTAATTCTTGCAAGGTTTGTGAAAAAGTTTGTCCTGTAAATTTAAGTCTTCCTGAAGAGATTAACTCTATAGAATGTATAAGATGTTTAAATTGTCTTAAAATATGCCCTACTAAGGCTATTAAATTAGAAATATATAAGCCCTATGAAATATCCGATTGTCAAACTTAATAAAAGAGGTGTTAAAAAATATTTGGAAAATCATTTGTGGTTTTCTTCTCAAGAGATTTTTCAATTTGAAAAAATTAAAAATGAAATTCCGGCAGGCTCCTTAGTAAATATAACTTCAGAAGATAATTTCTTTCTTGGGTGTGGATATTTTAACCCAAAAAGTTATTATTCTTTAAAACTTCTTACTAAAGAAAATATAGTTATCGATGAAGAATTTTTCTTAAAAAGATTTTCTAAAGCCATGGAATTAAGAAAAATTTTTTATCCAAAAGAAAGTTGTTTTAGGCTTATTTTTTCTGAGGGGGATTTTTTACCTGGACTTATTATAGATATTTATGAAAATGTAGCTGTCGTTCAGATACAAACTCTGGGAATGGAAAAATTGAAGGATTTTATAATAACTGCTCTTAAAAAACTTTTTGATTTTAAAGCTATAGTTTTAAAAAACGATTCCTCTAAAAGATTAGAAGAGGGCCTTGAGCTTTATATAGAAATAGCTTATGGTAAAACAGAAGAAATAATTTTAGCTGAAATGGATGAAATAAAATTTTTGATACCCATTTTAAAAGGACAAAAATCTGGTTTCTTTTTAGATCAAAGAGAAAACAGAAGATTTATCAAAAATATAGCAAAAAATTGGATAGTTTTAGATGGATTCTCTTATATAGGAGCTTTTGCTTTCTATGCTTTAAAAGGTGGAGCTAAAAAAGCTTACCTTATTGACAGATCAGATTTTGCCTTAGGTTTAGCTGAAGAGGTAGCCAAAATTAATGGATATAAAGATAAAATAGTACCTATACAAGGTGATGTTTTACAAATTCTTAAAAACCCTCCACAATCAAACCTTCTTATCCTTGATCCTCCTGCTTTTATAAAAACCTTTAAAGATATAAAAGCAGGAGAAAAAAAATATGAAAATCTTTATTTTTTAGGAATCAAAGCTTTAGAAAAGGGGTTTTTATTTGCTTTTTCTTGTTCCTATTTTTTAAAGCTTGAAAAAATGAAAGGGATAATTAAAAATAGTTTAAAAAGACTAAATAAAGAGGGAACTATTATTTTTCAAGGGTTTCAAGCACCGGATCATCCAATTAATCCTTCTGTCGAGGAAACTTTTTATTTAAAAGGTTTAGGGATTTATGTACAATGATTTGCAAAGTATGTAAAGAAGAAAAACCCATTATTTCTAAGATTTTAGAAGTTTGTTTAGATTGTTTAAGAAACTTTCCAGAAAAAACAAAACCTTTTATAGAGAAAGCTCATCAAGAAAGTAGAAAACCCTTTAAGCTTCCTCCATTTCCTCCTTCTGCAGAAAAGGGTATAAAATGCAAAATTTGTGGAAATGAGTGTAAAATTCCTGAAAATCATTTTGGTTTTTGTGGATTAAGAAAAAATATAAAAGGAAGACTAATAGGACCAACTTATAAAAAGGCTAAAGTTTCTTGGTATCTTGATCCTTTACCTACTAATTGTGTAGCAGATTGGGTTTGTCCAGCAGGAACAGGCTGTGGATATCCTGAATTTGCTTATAAACCGGGAGCTGAATATGGTTACTATAATTTAGCTGTATTTTTTCATGCCTGTAGCCTTGATTGTCTCTTCTGCCAAAATTGGCATTTTAGAGATCTTACCTTAAGACCCGAAACTAAATCAATAGAAGATTTTTTAAATGCTTTAACACCAAAAGTTGCTTGTATTTGTTATTTTGGAGGAGATCCATCTCCGCAACTTCCCTTTGCTATTAAAGCCTCTGAAGAGGCTTTAAAAAATAAAAAGAATAAAATTCTTAGAATTTGTTGGGAAACCAATGGTCTAATGAACAAAAATATGCTTAAAAAGGTTATTGAACTTTCATTAATTTCTGGTGGTTGTATAAAATTTGATCTAAAAGCTTGGAATGAAAATCTACATATTGCTTTAACTGGGGTATCAAATAAAAAAATTCTTGAAAATTTTGCGTTTGTTTCTCAATACATAAAGATGAGACCAAAAGTGCCTTTATTAATTGCAAGCACTCTTCTTATCCCAGGGTATATAGATGAAAAAGAAATCAATGAACTTTCTAAATTTATAGCTAATTTAAATCCTGAAATTCCTTATAGATTACTTGCCTTCTACCCACATTTTTATATGAGAGATTTGCCTTTAACTTCTAAAGATTTAGCTTATCGATGTTATGAAATAGCTAAAAAAAATGGGCTAAAAAGAGTTTCTATAGGTAATATCCATCTTTTACATTAAAACTCATTAATTTCTCTACTAAAATTATTTAAAGCTTCAATCCTTTTTTCTAAATTAATAGTTTTGTTTTTAAGTATATCAAAAAACTCATCCTCTTTTAATTTTTCAAAATCTATCACTACTCCTTCTAAAAAGATCTTTTGAAAATCCTCGAAATCATAAAAAAATATATAAGAATTGGATTTGATCTCTATTTCTAAAAATACAAGACACTCTTTTATAAATGCCTCCTTAGAAATAAAATTTTTAAAACTTTGATTTTCATCTTTAAATTCCCTTTCTAACAACACCCACGGCTCTAAATATTCTCTTTTTATACAACCAATATATCTATAATTTATAAATTTTGTATAATATTCTTCATAAGCTTTTCTTTTTAAGACGAAATTTTTAGTTAAAATAAGATCCTTAAAAAACATTTGCTTTTTTGTATTTCTAAAACCTGAAAAATTCATATAAGTAACTATATCAAAAATTCTAAGTTTTAGTCCCCTACCTTCTTCAAAGGATTTTTCTAAGAATTCAAAACCGTTTTCCAAACATTGCCAAAGTTTTTCTTTTAAAAGTTCATTATAAAAATTTAGCTTTCTATTTTGTGCTCTCAGTTCTTCTAATTCCTTTTGTAAAGTTTTTCTGGAAAGTCTTTCTATATACTTTTTACGATAATTTCTGAAAGTTTCTGGATTCTTTTCTAAATTAAGATTTTCAAAAGCAAGATTAATTTCTAAAGCCTTTTTAGGATCTCCCCCTTTATCAGGATGATAGGTTAATTGAAAAACTTTATAAATAGCCTTTATCAATTTAAACAAAACTTCTTCATCAAGTTCTTTAACAATCTGAGGAGAGAGTCCGAAAATTTCAAAGGGATTTCTTTTTTTATTTCTAATATTCATATCTTATAATCCAAAAAATCTTTTAATAATTCAAAAACTTTTTGTCTTTTAATTTTAATTTCCTCTTCAGGTCTTTTCTTAAAAAATTTCCCAACTTCATCAATTATAAAATGTAAAACCATAACTTTTATTTGTAAAGATATACCAATGGAAAATAAAGCTGAAGTTTCCATATCAAGAGCTTCTATTTTTTTTCTCCACTTTTCTAAATAAACCTTTTTTCTTTCAAAAACAAATGGTGCATCAACAGAAATGATGCTTCCTTTTTTAAAATCTATACTTCTTTCTATCATTTCTTTTTCTATTCTTTCAAAAAGAGTTTTATCAGGATTAAAAACCCTTTTTTTAGGAAAATAAAAATTACTTGTTCCTTCCTTAGCATAAGCCTTAAGTGGTAAAAAAAGATCACCTCTATTTATTTTGACACTCAATTTTCCAGCCCATCCTATTCCGATAATCTCTTCTATTCCCAAAGATTTTAAAACTTCTAAAACTATGCTTAAAAATGGAGCTCCTATTACTGGACCTAAAATAAGAGATTTTTCATTATATTTAATCTGCAAATTTAAAAAACTTACATTTTTTCCCGTGAGAATTTTTTCTTTTGCGTGATTCCATTCAGGCAAGGTAAAAAATATAACACTTCTTTTTCCTGTTTTAATTTTAAGTTTTGGTAAAAACATGGCTAATTTTATTTATTCTATATTCAATAATTAGCTTTTGAAACTCTTCCTTTTCAAGTGGATTATAAGAAAAATAAAAAAGATGAGATTTGCATTTACAATCTGAAGCACCAAAATCAGGAATTATTTCTTGAGAAAGCAGAGAAAGTTCTTTAGCAATTTCACATTCCCTTTTTTCAAAATCCCTTATAGGAATAACTTTTAAATTTTCTCCTTTTTGAAGCAAATAATCTATATGCCATTTTAGTTTTTTATTTTTTCTAAGGTGGCGATTAATTCTTTTACTAAGACTATTCATAGCAGAGCCTACATAAACATAAAATCCTTTTTTAAAAACTTTCTCTCCTAAATTTCCAATTTTTAGCTTTTCTTTATTTTTTATTTTAAAGACCAAAAGGTATAATCCCTTATCTTCTATTTTTTCTAAAAAATCAAAGGGTATTTGAAGCTCCTTTATTTCTTTTACATAAGTAAAGGTATCATCCCATTTTAAAGCGATAGCCCTTATTTCTATTTTATCTTTTACTTCAACTAATGCTTTAGAAAATTGATAATCAATGTGATAGGCAGGTAAAAAATATTTTATTTCTGGATTCATAACCACAAAAAGAATACCTCCTCTGAGGTCTTTTCCTCTAAGTTCTGCTAATTTTAAAATGTGTTTTGTTCCTCTTTTAGTTTCTGCATCAGGAAACATGGCTATTTCTTTACCAAAAAGCGTACAAGTTTTAATTTCTAAAATCAATTTTTCAAAAGTTCGTTTATCCTCTAAAATAAGATCAAATCTTGAAGAATTAAATTTGGTTTCTTCTCTTAAAATTTTATAATTCTTCCAAAAATGAATTTTTTCTTCTTCAATAAGCTTTTTAATAATTTTATTAGTTAAATGAGTATGGAGAAGAATATAATTAGAATCTTTTTGACAAGCTAAAACAGTATAAGGAAGTTTAGAATTCTTTTTATTTTTAAAAACTAAAAGAGGTTTTCCGGGTAATAAAAGTTCCCAAAGTCTTCCAGGATTAGGAAGATAGGCTAATTTTTCTTTTTCTTTTAATTTTATTTTTACCACAAAACGATTGATCCTTTCTAAAAAATTAGCCTTTATCTTTTCAAAATTAAAGGGATAGTTAATTTCCATGTATTTATTTTACTACAAAATTAAATTATAATTATAGCAAAAACAAAGCTTTA
This sequence comes from Thermodesulfobacterium geofontis OPF15, assembly GCF_000215975.1. Classification (NCBI taxonomy): domain Bacteria; kingdom Pseudomonadati; phylum Thermodesulfobacteriota; class Thermodesulfobacteria; order Thermodesulfobacteriales; family Thermodesulfobacteriaceae; genus Thermodesulfobacterium; species Thermodesulfobacterium geofontis. The sequence goes on from NC_015682.1 coordinate 1,374,107, forward strand.
AATCTTCATGAATTATAAAAAGCTTGAAGGAGAAGAAATTTTAAAAAAATGGAGAAAAAACCGTCCTCCTGAAAGATTCCCTATTGTTGCAATTCTTGATAATATAAGAAGTGCTTATAATGTTGGTTCCATGTTTCGTACTGCTGAATGTGCTTATATTTCAAAACTTATTCTATGTGGAATAACACCTTGTCCACCACATCCAAAAGTTGAAAAAACAGCTTTGGGAACTACAAATCTTGTTCCCTGGAATTATTTTCTTCATACTCTCGATGCTATAAAGAATCTTAAAAAAGAAGGTTTTAAAATTGCTATTCTTGAAATTACAGAAAAAAGCATACCTATACAACAATTGAAAAAAGAAGATTTTCCTTTAGCTTTAGTAATAGGAAATGAAGTTACTGGAGTTGATGAAGAAATATTTTATGAAGGAGATTTTATTTTGGAAATACCCCTTTATGGCGAAAAAGAATCTCTTAATGTTGCTGTAGCCTTTGGGGTAGCTATATTTTTACTTATTGAGAAACTTAAAGATATCCAAAGTTTTAACTCTTGTAATAAATGAAATTTAATTTATTATTTTATTTAAACTTAAATAAAAAAATTTATTTAGGAGGTAGATGGGCTCTCAAATTTTTGGAAATACTATAGGTTTAAAACCAAGTGAGTTAAAGAAATTAGAAAAATTATATAGACGTAAAGTTCCTCCCACATCTATTATCACTCATGAATTAGCTAAGGAAATTTCTCAAATCTCTGCAGAAATAAATCGTCAAGTTGGAATTCTTATAAATAGAAAAGGAGAAATTGATTATGTAATAGTAGGTACCTTTAATAGAATTGAAATTCCTGAACTCAAAGGCTATCGTGATCATATAGCAAGACTGAAGGGTTTAAGATGTATTCATACTCATCTTATTAACTCTCAAAATGACAAAACTAAACCTTCAGGTCTTGATCAGGATGATCTTATTGATTTAGCATTTCTAAGACTGGATTTGATAGGTGCTTTGGAAGTAAAACCTGATGGAGAACCTGGAAAAATCTATATTGCCCATATATTACCTGATCCTGAATTTTTTAAAGGGGCTCTTCTTGATCAAGAAGAAAAATTCTTTTATTTTTTAAAACCCTGCTATGTATGGGAACTTAAAGAAAATTTTTTAGAGCTTATCAAAAATTTGGAAGATGAATTAGACAGAATTAGACCTCTTAAGGAAATTGGTGAAAATAAAGACCGTGCAATTCTTATTTTTATTAAAGAACCTAAGGATATATATTTAGAAGAAAAAATGGAAGAGCTTGAAGAACTTGCAAGGACTGCAGGAGTTAGTGTAGTAGGAAAGGTTGTTCAAAAAAGAGTGTCCCCTGATCCAAAATATGTTATAGGTAAAGGAAAACTTGTTGAAGTTATGATTTTAGCTATGAGAAATAGAGCTAATTTACTTATATTTGATAGAGAACTTACTCCTTCTCAAGTAAGGGCTTTAACTGAAGTTACAGATTTAAGAGTTATAGATAGAACTCAATTGATTCTTGATATATTTGCTCAAAGAGCATCTTCAAGAGAAGGAAAAATCCAAGTTGAAATTGCTCAGCTAAGGTATGCTTTACCTCGTCTTAGAGCTAAAGATGATGCTTTCTCCCGTTTAACTGGAGGAATTGGAGGAAGAGGACCAGGAGAAACTAAATTAGAAATAGACAGAAGAAGAATTAAAGATAAAATTGCAAAACTGGAAAGAGAGTTAAGCAAAATTTCACAAGAAAGGGAATTAAGAAGAAAAAGAAGAAAAAAACTTAATTTTAAAGTAGTGTCTCTTATTGGTTATACAAATGCTGGGAAAACAACTTTACTTAATACCTTAGCTAAAACCAATTATCTTGCAGAGGATAAACTTTTTGCTACCTTAGATCCTGTTACAAAATTGATAAAAACTAAAAACGGAAAGGTATTTCTTCTTACAGATACAGTAGGATTTATAAGAGACCTTCCTGAAGATCTTAAAAAAGCTTTTAAAGCAACCTTAGAAGAACTTTATTCAGCTGACATCCTTTTACATATAGTTGATATTTCCCATCCTGATTTTGAAAATCATATAAAGGCTGTTGAACAAATTCTCGAAGAAATGGATCTTTTACATATACCCAAAATTTTGGTATTTAATAAAATAGACCTTCTTGAAAATAAAGAAAATTTTTCACCTCTTTGGTTAAAAAATTTAGTTTCCAAATATAATGCTATTCCTATTTCTGCTAAAAAGGGAATAAATTTAGATTTACTTATAGAGGCTATAGAAAATTGGTTAACTATTCTTGAGAAAGAGAAGCCCGAAAATTTTCCTGTCTTTTCCGAGGAGGAAAATCTCCCCAAAGTTCCTCGAGAGCATAGATTTTTCTAATAGGTTCATAAAATATGTGAAGAATTACTGTTTCATAATCCATTACAATCCATTGTCCCAATTCTAAACCTTCTATACCAAGTGGTTTAATATCTAATTTTTCTAATTCCAAGGAAATAAATTCACAAATTCCTTGAGCATGTTTTGTAGAACGGGAACTACAAATTATAAAAAAATCTGCATAATCTACTTTTTTTCTTACATCTATTAAAGTTATTTCTTCAGCTTTTTTTGATTCTAAAAGGTCTACAATTATTTTAGCTAAACTTTCACTTTTCATTTATATTTTTCCCTGCTTAACTAATTTAGCAAATAATTCAAAACTTCTATCATAAGTTTTTTCATATTCAGGAGGGAAACAACAAGCAGGCAATTGTCTCATTTTTAAATGATAATGCAAGCATTCACAACACATACCCTTTTTGGGACAGGGTTCATAGGTACAATTACACCTTTTTAAATTTTGCTCTTTTCTACATTCCATAATCTACCCCCTATTCTACGGTTACACTTTTGGCAAGGTTGCGAGGTTTATCTACATCACATCCCCTTAAAACTGCCATTTCATAAGCAAAAAGTTGTAAAGGAATTACGTAAAATATAGGCAAAAATTCATAAAAAGTTGAAGGAATCTCTACTAAATCTTCAGATAGCTTCTTAAATTCCTCTGAATTTTCCGAAACAAAGGCTATAATAGGCCCCCTTCTTGATCTCACTTCTTCAGCATTGGCAAGTGTTTTTTCATAAGTTATTCCTGTTTCTTTAGCAGCAAGAACTACAGTTGGGAATTTTTCATCTATCAAAGCTATAGGTCCATGTTTCATTTCTCCTGCAGCATATCCCTCTGCATGAATATAAGAAATTTCTTTTAATTTAAGCGCACCCTCAAGGGCTATAGGATACAAAATGTTTCTTCCCAAATAAAGACAATTTTCTACATTATACCATTTTTTAGCTATTTTTTTAACTTTTAAATGAACTTCTTTTACAAATTTTTCAAGCAATTGGGGAAGCTTTATTAAAATATTTATTTTTTCAGCTTTTTCGTTTTCTTTATAAAACATTGCTTTTAAATAAAAAGTTAAAAGAATAAAAATTAATATTTGAGTAATAAATGCTTTTGTGGAAGCTACACTAATTTCAGGTCCTGCCTGAGTATAAAGAACTACATCACTTTCTCTGGCAATAGTACTTCCTAAAACATTACAAATAGACAATATCTTAGCATCAAGTTGCTTAGCAAGTCTTAAGCTTGCTAAGGTATCAGCAGTTTCTCCAGATTGAGAAACAGCAATAAATAAAGTATTAGAATTTATTAAAGGATGTCTGTAACGAAATTCAGAAGCAAGATCAACTTCTACTGGAATTTTTAAATTTTTTTCTATCAAATACTTTGCTACTAATCCAGCATGATAAGATGTTCCACAAGCAACTATAAAAATTTTTTCTATATTTTCAAAAAATTCCTTTTTGAGCCCCTCTTTTGAAAAGTCTATAGCTTTTCTATCTAAATCTATTCTACCTAAAAGTGTATGTTTTACAGCTTCTGGTTGTTCATAAATTTCCTTTAAAAGAAAATGTGGGAATCCTCCCTTTTCTGCAGAAGCAAGATCCCAAGAAATAATTGTAGGAGTTCTTTCTATCTTATTTCCTTCTAAATCAAAAATTTCAACCTTATCTTTAGATAATATAGCTACTTCTCCGTCATTTAAAAATAAAACCTTTTTAGTAAAGGGAAGAAGAGCAGGGATATCTGAAGCTAAAAAATTTTCTCCATCTCCTAATCCTATCACTACAGGACTAAGATTACGAGCAACCATTATAAGATCGGGATTTTCTTTAGAAATAAGACCAATTGCATAGGCTCCTTTTAGTCTTTTTAACGCTGAAAAAAAAGCTGTTTTTAGATCTAATTCTTGATTTATGTAATCTTCTACTAAATGAACTATCACTTCTGTATCTGTTGCTGAATTAAATTTATGCCCCTTTTCTTGAAGCTCCCTTTTTAATTCATAATAATTTTCAATAATTCCATTATGTACTAAAGCAAGTATTCCTTTACAATCAATATGAGGATGAGCATTTTCATCAGAAGGTTCTCCATGAGTAGCCCAACGAGTATGCCCAAGCCCTGGAGCTTTTGGTTTTTGAGGAAAATTGTTAAAAATTTTTTCTTCTAAATTAAATACTTTACCTTTTACTTTTATTACTCTTATATTTTCATCTTCTAAAAATACCACTCCAGCAGAATCATACCCTCTATATTCTAATCTTCTTAAACCCTCCAAAAGTACAGGCAAAACTTGTCTTTCCCCTATGTATCCTATAATACCGCACATCAATTAACTCCTATTTCTGTTCTTTAAATTTTTTAAATATTCTTCCCATTCCCAAGGAAGTAAATATTTCTTTTTGTTATTACATTCTTTACATGCTGGAACTATATTAATTCTCTCTGAAGTTCCACCACGAGATAAAGGAATTTTATGATCCATAGTGAGTTCTTCAGGTTTAACTTTTTTTCCACAGTAATAACATATTCCTCTTTCTAATTGTTTTCTCCACCATCTTGTATTTTTGAGTTTTCTTGCTTTGGCCTTTTCTCTTTTTATAAATTCCTCACAACTTAAAACTTCTTTTTTCATATTCCCTTCAAACTTTATTTAATAATTTTTAAAATTTCATTTAAAACTTCCTCTGGAGTCAAATTGGAAGTGTCTATAATATAAGCTCCTTCAGGAATAATTAAAGGTGCTACCTCCCTCTGACTATCTAATTTGTCTCTAAATTTTATATTATTAAAAACTTTTTCATATAAATTTTTATCCTTATAAATCACTTTTCCCATTTTTTCTTTAAGTCTTCTCTGTGCCCTTATTTCTTCATTAGCAGTTAGAAATATTTTTATATCTGCATAAGGAAAGACAAAACTTCCCATGTCTCTTCCCTCAGTAATTAAGCTATCTTCTTTACCAAGTTTTCTCATAATTTCAGTTAAAAATTCTCTAACCTTTTTATTTGCAGAAACTTGAGAAACCATATTTTCTACTTCTTCTTTTCTTAGTTCATCTTTTATCAATTTTCCATTCCAATAAATAAATGTTCCCTCTGATGTTAATTCTATTTTCACTTTTTGAAAAGCTTCTTTTAAAAAATTAATTAATAAATCTTCATTTTCCATATAAGTTTGGATGGATTTTTCTGATTTTATTAAAAGATAAGTTACAAATCTATATAAAGCTCCTGATTCTAATAAGGGGACCTTAAATTTTTGAGCTATCATTTTAGCTACAGTTGTTTTACCTGAAGAAGCAGGACCATCTATAGTGATGATTTTAAATTTTTTCATCTCCTTTATGATCTTCAACCTTTATTTTAATTTCCTTTTTATAAATATTATCTAAAACTCCATTTATAAAAGCTGGGGAATCATCAGTTCCATAAAGTTTAGCAAGTTCTATAGCTTCATTTATAGAAACAATCTCTGGAATATCTGGTCTAAAAAACATCTCATAAATTGCCAATCTAAGGATATTTTTATCTGTAAGATTTAATCTTTCTAAGGGCCAAGAAGAAGGAATATATTTTTTAATTATATTGTCTATAAATTCTATATTTTCGTCTACTCCAAGAGCTAATTCTTGGGCAAAATCTAATATTTCATCGTCTTTTACACCAAAATAATTTTTGTAATTACTTATAGCTTCATGGATAGGTATTTGGGCTGTTTCTTTTTGATAAAGAATTTGAAGTGCTATTTCTCTTCCTTTTCTTCTCTTCATAAATTATATCATCTTTTCAGCAATAAAAACAGTAAGATCACCCATTAAGTTAGTATAAGACCCTAATTCATTATCATACCATCCATAAACTACTACTTGAGTAATAGGTATTTCAACATGGGTACAAACAGTTTGACCTATTTCTGGAAGGGCTTTACAAATATCCACCTTAGCTAAAGCTGTGCGGGTATGGGTTTCAGCTCCTTCAATAATTGCTGCAGCTCTTGGATAACCTATAATATCTGAGGAGACATTTTGTTCCATAGTAAATATAAGATAATCTTTATATTTTGTGTTTGCTGCTTCCTCATATATTTTATTTATTAAATCCCTGGTAATACGATTTTCCAAACTTTCATCTTGAATATTCACTGTAAGGATAATAAGACTTCCTGTAGTAGTTGGAACTCTTACACTTTCAGCCATGAATCCAATTTTTTGCATCTCAGGTATAACAAGTCCCAAAGCTTCAGCTGCACCAGTAGTAGTTAAAATAATATTATTAAAAACACTCCTCATTCTTCTTAAATCTCCTTTTCCTTCCTTAGGAAGTCTATCCAAAACCACCTGTGAACTTGTAACTGCATGAACTGTAACCATAGAAGCTGAGAGTATTCTATCTGAACCAAAGTAATCAAGCAAAGGTTTAACCATATAGGCTAAACAAGTAGTTGTACAAGAGGCTGAAGAAATAATATTATGTTTATTTGGCTGATAAACCTCTTCATTAATACCATAAACAATAGTTACTGCATCTTCTGGAATTCCCTTTTCCTTATCTCTTATTTTAAAAGGTGCAGAAACTATTACCTTTTCAGCTCCTGCTAAAAGATGTCCTCTAACTGAACCTTTAGGATCTTCTGGATCTATATTAGGATCTCTAAATTTTCCAGAACATTCTACTACAAGTTTTACCCCTTCTTTTCTCCAATCGATCTCTTTTGGATTTCTAGTTTTTCTTAAAATTTTCACCTTAATTCCATCTACATACATGGTTCCTTCTTTTTCGTCTAAATTTTCAATTACTCTTTTTCCTTTATGTCCATAAAGATATACTTGCAACCATCCATAAGTACTATCTTTTTCTATATAACTTGCTATATCAGAAAAAGAAGTCCCTACCTCCCTTCCTACATTTACTACTATTTCATCAAAGTATTTTCTTGCTACATGATGCCAAAGTGTTAATTTACCTATTCTTCCAAATCCATTTATACCCAATTTTTTCATATTTTCACCCCCCTCTTTCATTTTTCTCTATTTTTAGCTAATTCTTCTATTTTCCCTTTAAAAATTTGCCCAGTTATACCATTTAATGTAATCCAATCGCCTAACTTTAAAATATATCCGTTAATTTTAGCCTCTTTTTTAATTTCATTTATACTTAAATTTTCACAGCCCACTACACACACTTTACCAAGTCTTGAAGCTACAATAGCTGCATGTGAAGTCTGTCCTCCTCTTGCAGTAAGTATTCCATTTACTAAGGATATTTCTTTAATATTATCTGGAACTGTGTCATATCTCAATAAAATTAAAGGTTCATTAGTTGATTTAAATTCTAATATATCTTCCAAAGAAAACACAATTCTTCCAGAGATAAAACCTCCAGAAACACCTATTCCTTTTCCTATCACCTCTAAATTTTCCAATAATTTCTTATCAAAGAAAGGAATATCTTTTTCTTCTCTTAAAATAATATCTCTTACTTGAAGAATATAAAGATCTTCAGGATCTTCGCTTTCAAAGGTAAACTCAATTTCTTGATGTCCCCATTCTTTTTCATAAACTAAATAATAAGCAAATTTTAAAAGGGCTTTATAGATTTCAGGGAAAGCCTCTTCTAAGGATGGACCTTCTCTATTTTCTATTTTTCTTTGTTCTAAAGAGATAGGATAAGCATTAACTAACCCGGATACAATATCTTCTCCCTGATTATAGGGTGTATAATCTCCCCATAAAATAATTCTTGGAAATTTACCCACAGGTGAAGTGGTTAAAGTAACTCCGGTTCCTGAAGAAAGCATTTTATTACCAAATACCATCTGCTGAACTATAACTGCTGTTCCCCATTCTTCAGAAAGCTGCATAATTTCTCTATAAGCATTAGCTTTATAATTATGCCAAGAATTAAAAATAAGTTCTATGCCTTTAAAAAGTTGTTCCCAAGGATCATCTATAATATAGACTCCTAATTTTTCTACGGAGGTTTTATATAATAAAGCTAATTCTCTCATTTGTTCTCCAGCAAAATCTTTCTTTTTCTTTACTTTATATTTTCTTTTATGTTCCCTCATAAGATTATTAAAGAAATCGCGTGGAATTCCATAAGACATTGCCCAACTTTGAATAAATCTTCTATAAGTATCCCATGCAAACCAGGGATTTTTACTTGTTTCTGCTAATCCCTCTATGATCTCTTCATTTACACCTACATTTAAAAGGGTACTCATCATACCTGGCATAGAAAGTGCTGAACCACTTCTTATACTAAAAAGTAAGGGATTTTTTTTATCACCAAACTTTTTGTTAGTTAAATTTTCTAAAATTTTCACATGTTCTCTTATTTTTGCTTCATAATCCTCCCAAAGTTCTTTATATTTTTTTATTAGTTTATAACATCTAAAAACTTCTGTAGTTAAAATAAATCCATAAGGGATCTTTATACCTGTATTTCCTTCTTTAGCAAGAAGGGTAAGATTATAACCTTTGTTCCCTAAATAAAGAAGGTCATTAACAAAAGGATTAGGTTTATGAATAAGAGAAAGAGTTCTTCTTGAATCATAGCTCATAAGTAGATTCAAATCTTCAATATCAATCCTCTCTGCATAAGAAGAAAATAGATAGTATATTTTTTTAAGAAATTTGTCTAAATATTTTAAAACAAAACCATTATCTATGAGTTCCCTAATAATAATCTCACTTATGCAAAAATAGGCTTCTTCTCTATTATGGAGGTTTTTGAAGCATCTTTTATATTTTTCTAAAATATCTTCAGGATTAAGCGCTTCAAAAACTAAGGGAAATACTTTTAAAAAAGGACTTACATAATAGGCTTGTATAACATGCTGGACTCCATCAATTAGACCTCTAAAAATATCTAAGTATTGTTTATAAGAAAGAGGGTAACTTTTTAGTGAACTTTCTAAAAGACTTAAATAGGTATCAAATTTTTGAGAAAGAATACCATCAATATATAAAGCCTTCCTAAATAATTTTAAGATTTTTAAAATTCTAAAAAATGAAGCTTTTGTAATAAAACTTAATTCAAAATTATCTAATAGTTTCTCAAACAAATTATTTATTAAATATTCAATTCTAAAAGTTAAACCGAGCGCATCGAACTTTTTTTCCTTATATCTCCCATACATAGAGGGTATATCAACTGCTATATGTCTTTTAATTAATATCTGTTCTACAGGAGTAAATTTTTCTGGGGATAAAATGATATTTTCTTTTAAATCCTTTAACCATAACAATAACTTATCTATTTTTTTCTCAATTTCTAATTTTTTATTGAGAAGCAACTCCCTTAATTCAGAAAGAAAAGAAAACTCATCTATTGAATATTGAGCTAAAAATGTGTCTACATCTTCTAATACACCGTAATATTTTTGATACTCTAACTTATAAAGATATATAATTAAATAAAGTTTATTCTTATAAATTTGGTCAAAATTTATATCTTCTATATAAGATTTTATCTGATTTAATTCTTCTGCTAAAATAGATTTAAGATTCTCTTTACCAGATTTTTCAAGTAAGAGTTTTATTAAACTTTGCATCTTTAAATGGTATTCTTTTTCGTGATTAATTATTTTTTCATAGATTTCTTCAGGTAGATATTTTTTAATGAAGTTCCCATCAAGAGTTAACCAATAATTCAAAATGTCTTTAATAAAATTTACTGCTAAGCTTGAATTTTCTATATGAATAAATTTTCTTAAAAAGTGAATTAAACTATCTTTTCTTTGAAATATTTCATCTACTTCTGTAGAAAGGTCTCTTATTAATCCTTCTGCTCCAATCTCATTATAATAAACAGGCAAGATTTTACAAAATTGTTTTACTAAATTATAAACAGGTTTTATAGGGGAGTTTAAAAGGTGGGTTATCTCTCTTTGAAAAAGATCGGTATCTTTGATAGATACTCCATATAGTTTTAGATTTAATATAAGTGCTGAAAGAAGACTGCTACACCATTCAGGATTTACTTTAAATATTTCTAACCATGTTTTAATATTTAAGAGATGATTAGAATTTTGCCTAATCCTCCAATTAACATCAATCCCTTTAATTTGCGGAGGTTGGAAACCAAATTTTATAATTTCATTTATAAGAACTTCAATCAAATACACATCTTTTTTATTTAAAATGCATATCCCTATATTTTTTATACATTCCAAGGCTGTACATGGATAAAGATTAAGTTTTTCTTTTAGAATTTTAAAAAATTGAATTAAAAATTCATCTAAATTCTGAGAAGGTTTTAAATTGATTAAATAAATAAGATTTTTATTAACCTCTCTTATTAATTCTTCATGAATAAGTTTAAGGATAGGAGTTTCTATAAGCTTAAATAAAAAAAGAATTTTCTTTTCTTCTGGAAAAATAGAATCATCCAAGGAATTGATGAAATGTATAAGGCTCTTTAACTCCCTGAGAAGATCTAAATGGTCTGGTAGCTTAAGTAAATTAGTTAAGTTAAACTCAGAAGTGAGTAATTTTTCAATTAATTCATTAAAATAGGAAGTTTTTAAAATGAACTTTTCTTTTATATCCGAGATTTCTAACTTATCTATATCTTTTTCTACAAATTTTTTCCAAAGATTATAAGTAAAAATATAGGATCTTGTAAGTAAAGCCTTACAAACTTCTTCTATTTCAGGAGATAAATAAAAACGGGTACATTTAAAAATTAATTTTTTAAAAGAATAATAATTTTCTAAAAAGTTTAAGAAATATTTTTCTGGAAGATTAGTTAAAGCTTTTAAAATTTCTTTAACAACCGGTGAAATTTCTTTAAATGTATCTTCATCTACAAGATCTATCGTTTTATCAAGAACTGAAAAGATTGTTTCGGCTGTTTTAATATTTAAATCTTCTTCCTCACCAAAAAATCTAAATAAAATATCAAAGGTCAACCAATATCCCTGAATCTTTTGATTATGTTTAAGAAGAAGAGGAAGGTTTTTTAAAATAAAACTTCTAAATTCTTCTAAAACTAAATTATTATTTTTATAGGGATGAAAAATTTCTCTTAGTAAAAGCTTTATCTGCTTTTGTAAAGCTGGAAAATTAGAAAATATTTCTAAAAAAATGTTATATTTAGGTTCGTACTGAACTTCTTTTACAAAAGTATGAGTTAAATTAATTAATAGGGCTTTAGAAGTAAATTTATCATTCATCTTTAAACTTCCTTTTCGCTTATATAGTTTATTAAATCAAGCACTCTCACTGAATAACCCCATTCATTATCATACCAAGCTAATAATTTTATTAAATTTTTACCTATTACCTTAGTATTTAGCCCATCAACAATGGTACTATATGTCTCTCCAATAATGTCTGAAGAGACTATAGGTTCTTCGGTATAAGCTAAATATTTATTTTGATTTTCTTTGAAAAGTTTATTTATTTCTGCAGGAGTAGTTTCTCCTTTTATTAAAATAACAAAATCGTTTAAAGACACATCAGGAACAGGAACCCTTATACAAAAACCTTCAATTTTCCCTCTTAAAATTGGTAAAACCTTTATTATGGTTTCAAAATCTATATTTACGGGAACTATATTTAATGGAGCTGATCTTGCTCTTCTAAAATCCTTAGGATGAACCATATCCAGAAGTCTTTGGGTATTAGTATAAGCGTGAATGCTACTTAAATAACATTTTTCTATTTCATAGTATTTCATTAAAAGATTTAATAAAGGGGTAGCGGCATTGGAAATACATGAAGATGTGGAAATAATATAATGTTTGAGTGGATCATATTTTTCCTCATTTACCCCCATAACTATAGTAATATCCTCATTTATAGCAGGAGCTGTAATAATTACCCTTTTAACACCTCTAAGAAAATGTTTTCTTGCTAAGGATCCGTCAGTAAATTTTCCTGTAGCCTCTATTACATAATCTATTTTTTCTTCATCCCAAGGAATTCTTTCAGGATCAGGTTCTTGAAATATTCTTATTTTTTTATCTCCTATCTTTATGTATTCCTTTTTTACTTCTACTTGATAAGTTAACTTTCCAAATACTGAATCATATTTAAACAAATAGGCTAACATCTCTGGAGAAGAAAGATCATTTATAGCTACTATGTCAAAATTTTTAAAATCAGGATATTTAAGTTTTGCTCTTAAAATAGTTCTACCAATTCTACCAAATCCATTAATTCCTATTCTTAGCATAATTCTTAACTTTTAAATTTCTTTTACCATTACAATCGCTTCTTCATTACCATAATAATTTTTTCTTCTATACATTTCTTTAAATCCTAATTTCTTATAAAAATTATAGGCAGATAAATTAGAGGCTTTTACTTCTAAAAATATTTTACTTATATTTTTTTCTTTAGCAATTTCTATTAGTTTTTGCATAAGTTTAGTACCTACTCCTTTTCTTTGATATTCCTTTCTTACTCCAATTTTTAAAATCTCAATTTCAGGTTCAATTTCTCTAAAAATAAGATATCCGATAATTTCTTCTTTTTCTTTAAAAACTAAAATTTTTGAAAAATCATTTTTGAACTCTCTTAAAATTTGAAAATAAGACCACTTTTCTTCAAAAAATAGATCTCTTTCTAATTCTGAAATAATTCGTAAATCTTTTTCTTCTGCCTCATAAATGAGACACATCTTTTTCTATATCTCTATAGGTTTTAACTATTTCTATATCTGAATATTTCTCCTCTAATCTTTGAGATAAGATCTCTATAATAGCTGGGGATCTATGCCTTCCACCTGTACAACCAATACCTATAGTTAAATACTTCCTATTTTCTTTACAATAAAAAGGAATTAACCATTCTAAAAAAGACTCTAAATATTCTATAAATTTTAAAGTTTCAGAAAAATTTAATAAATAATCTATAACTTCTTTATCTTTACCACTTAAGGGTTTTAAGGAGGGAATAAAATAAGGATTGGGTAAAAATCTTACGTCAAATAAAAAACTTGCTTCATAAGGAATCCCATATTTATAACCAAATCCTATAAAATGGAGAATTAAATTTTTGTGAGCCTCCCTTTCCTTATAAAGTCTAAAGATTTCATTTCTTAATTGATGAACATTAAAATTTGAAGTATCTATAATAGAGTTTGCTATTTCTTTTAGATCACCTAAAAGCTCCCTTTCTTTTTCAATAGCCTCTTCCAAACTTTTTATTTTTCCTTTCATTAAAGGATGAATCCTTCTTGTTTGGTTAAATCTAGTAATAATTACATCATTTCTTGCATCTAAAAACAGGATCTCAAAATTATATCCCTTTTCTTTTAAGCTTTTGAAAACTTCCGGATATTCTTTCAAAAAATATTTATCTCTTATGTCCATTACCAAAGCAATATTTTTATCTTCTAAACTTTCTTTAACTTCTTCCAAAAACTGTAAAAGAAGTCTTATAGGGAAATTATCAATAGAAAGATATCCAATGTCTTCAAAAGCTTTTAAAGATGTACTTTTACCAGATCCAGAAAGACCTGTAATTATAACTATATTCATAAAAAGGAATTTTAAGAAATTTCAGGAACAACAATTACAGGTTTATCTTTTTCTAAATAGATTAGACAAACCTTTTCATAATCGGTATTATAAAAAAGCATAAAGCTGTCTTTATTTTTTTCAAACCATTCCAGAGCTTCTTGAGTAGACATAGGATTAATTTTTACAGTTTTTATAGTATAACTCTCTTCTTCTAATATAGGAGAAACTGTTTCAACAGCTCTTTTTCTAAATTCTTTTCTCTTTTCTTTAAATTTCTTAATTTGTTTTTCTAAAGTTTCATATGCTAAATCTATAGCTTCATAAATATCTGAAGTTTCTTCTTTAGCAATTATATTTTCTCCGTCTCCACTTACAATTACTTCTACCAGTTCTCTAAATTTTTCTCTTTTAAAAATTACTTGAATATTAACAGGTCCTTCAAAATATTTTTCAAATTTCCTAAATTTTTTTTCAGCATAGTTTTTAATTGCCTCTGATGAATCCATTCCTTTAAAAGTAAAATTAAATTCAATCATAAAATACCCCCCTTTCTCTATTGTTTTTAGAAATCTTTCTTTCTCTTATAGAGGGAATTTGGAGTTCTTCTCTATATTTAGTTACGGTGCGTCTTGCAATATTAATTCCGTATTTTTCTTTTAATATTTTAGATATAGCACTATCACTTAAAGGCTTTGATGGATTTTCTCCATTTATAATTTCTCTTATATAATCTTTAATAGCTTTTGCTGATAATTCTTCTCCTTCTTTACTTTTATAACCTATAGAAAAGAAAAATTTTAAAGGAAATAATCCTTTGGGAGTTTGAACATATTTTTGATTTATAATCCTACTAATAGTTGATTCATGTAAATGGACTTCCTCTGCAACATCTTTTAAAGTTAAAGGCTTTAAAAATTTTATTCCCTTTTCCAAAAATTCTTTTTGATATTTTAAAATAGCTTCTCCAACCTTATAAAGATTGGAATATCTACTATCTAAAGCTTTCAAAAGATCTTCAGCATCTTTAAGTTTTTGTTTAAGAAATTTTTTAACTCTGGGATTATTACCAAAATCTTTTTTCTTTTTTAAAAAATTCTTATAATAATTATTCAATCTAACTATAAATGGACCCTCCTTTACCACTTCCACTTTCCATTCATTTTCTTCCTTATAAAAAATTAAATCAGGTTCTATATAGAGAGTGTTTACATCAAAATAATTTCTTGCAGGGTAAGGTTCTAATTGTTTAATTACTTCTAAAGCACTTTCAATTTCTTTTTCATTATATCCATATAAATTTTTGAAATAATCTATACCCTTGGGTATTTCTTCTAAATGTTTTTCTACTAAAATATAAGGTATTGAACTTTTATCATAACCTATAAATTCAAGTTGAGTAAGCAAACATTCTTTTAAATTCAGGGAAGCAACTCCTACAGGATCAAGAAATTTTATAATATTTCTTATTTTTTCTACTTTTTCCAAAGAAACATTAAATTCTTTTGCAATTTCCTCTAAAGATATTCTTAAATAACCTTTATCATCTAAATTCCCAATAATATAATAGGCTATATCTTTTTCTAAAGGTGTAAGTTCTTTTAAATTAATTTGCCATAAAAGATAATCTATAAGTTTTTCTTCAGCTTTAAGTGTTTTTTCCCAATTCCACTCTTCTTCAGGTTCCTCTTTACCAAAATAAAATCTTTTCTCTATCAGTTCTTCCTCAAAATTAACCTCTTCTTTAAGCTTAATCTCTTCAAAATAGCTTTCTTCAATATAATTATTTTCTGGAAGATCTTTATATTCAAGCTCTAAAAAGGGGTTACTTTGAACTTCTTGAAGTAAAAAATTATGTAAATCTAAAATATTTAATTGTAATACCTTTAAAACAAGCTTAAGCTGAGGTGTAAGTATTAACTGAGGTTTAAGTTTTAACTCGTTTTTTAACTCTATCATTTTTTACTTTTTACATAAAAAATTTTTCACCTAAAAATTTTTCCTTTACCAAATCATTTTCTAAAATTTCTTCAGGAGTCCCCTTTCCTATTATTTCTCCACTTGCAATTACATAACCTTTATCACAGATTTTAAGTGTATCCCTTACATTATGATCTGAAATTAATATACCTATTTTCTCATTTTTTAGGGTTTCAAGAATCTCTTTTAGCTGTGCTACACCAATTGGATCTATTCCTGCAAAGGGTTCATCTAAAAGTATAAATTGTGGTTCAATTAAAAGGGCTCTTACTATTTCAACTTTTCTTTTTTGCCCTCCTGAAAGAGTATAAGTTTTTTGATTTAATATATCCTTAAGATCAAACAATTCTACATAATATTCAAGTTTATCTTTTATTTTTTTTAGATTATTTTTAAATCTTTCTAACACAATTTTGAAATTTTCAGCTACTGTAAGTTTTCTAAATACTGAAGATTCTTGAGGCAAATAGATTATACCCTTTTTTGCTCTTTCAGCTACATCTAAATGAGTAATAGGTTCTTCCCTAAGGATAATTTGACCATTATCTGGTTTTAAGAAGCCTGCAATAATATAAAAGCAAGTAGTTTTACCTGCTCCATTAGGACCTAAAAGTCCTACAATCTCACCTTGCTTAATTTGTAAAGATACATCTTTAACTACTAACCTTTTCTTAAAAGATTTTCTTAAATTTTCAGCTTTTAGCATAAATTTCTCAATTTATTCAAAATATACACGAGCCCTTACTCTACCTTGATCTTTAGCTAAAACTTCACTTTTATCTTCATTAAAATATATTACTATAATGTCTCCTTCTACTAAATTTTTATCATGCCAAACTTTAGGTGTTTCTTCTAGTACTAATTTTTCTTGATTTCTAAAATAAACTGCTTTTCCGGCATAGGCTTTCCATTTTCCTTTTTCTATAATAACCTTCCCTAAAGCAATAACTTTACTAACTTCTCTTTTACCTTGTTGATTAGTAGTATAATATACATACATTTGATCACACCAAACCTTTAAATCTCCTTTAACCCCAAAGACCTTTCCTGTAAATACAACCACTCCCTCACTTTCAAATACTTGCATTTTATCTGAAGTTATATCTATTTCGGAACTATATAAAGTTGGAACTAACATTAATAAAAGAAAAAAACCTATTATGGATAAAAATTTTAATATTTTCATAGTGGCTTTTTCTCTTTAATTTAATTTTAATATAATCCATATTTTGGTTTAAACAAGCTGAAATTAATGAAAGATCAAGAAAATATTGATAAATTATTGATTTTAGATTAGTGGATTTTTTTGAATTAAAAATAAAAAAGGGGGCTTTAAAAAGCCCCCTTTTTATTTTAGTTCTTTAAAATTCTCCCCCAGGTGGCATAGATGGACCTTTTTCATCTTTCTTAGGTTTCTCAGCAACCATTGCCTCAGTAGTTAAAAGTAATCCAGCAATAGATGCTGCATTTTGTAAAGCACAACGGCTTACTTTCTTAGGATCTATTATACCTGCAGCAACAAGATCTTTAAATTCTCCTGTTTCTGCATCAAATCCAATAGAACCTTTTTCATTTTTCACTTTTTCTACTATAATAGATCCTTCATATCCTGCATTAGAAGCTATTTGACGAAGTGGAGCTTCTAAAGCTTTTTTAACAATCTCTACACCATATTGTTCATCTCCATCTAATTTAAAGTTTTCTAAAGCTGGTAAGCATCTAATATAAACAGTTCCACCTCCAGGAACAATTCCCTCTTCTACCGCAGCTTTAGTAGCATTGAGTGCATCTTCTACTCTGGCTTTCTTCTCTTTAAGCTCTGTTTCAGTTGGTGCACCTACATAAATAACTGCTACTCCACCTACTAATTTAGCAAGTCTTTCCTGAAGTTTTTCACGATCATAATCTGAGGTAGTTTCCTCAATTTGAGCACGAATTTGTTTAATACGAGCTTCTATATCTTCTTTCTTACCAGCACCATCAATAATAGTGGTATTTTCTTTTGTAACTACAACTCTTCTTGCTCTACCAAGATCGGAAAGCTGAACATTTTCAAGTTTCATTCCAAGCTCTTCAGAAACAAAAGTTCCACCAGTCAAAATAGCAATATCCTGAAGCATTGCTTTTCTTCTTTCACCAAATCCAGGAGCTTTAACTGCGCAGCACTGTAATACCCCTCTAAGTTTATTAACTACTAAAGTAGCAAGGGCTTCACCTTCAACATCTTCAGCAATAATTAAGATTGGTTTACCTGCACGAGCTACTTGCTCAAGAAGTGGTAAAAGGTCTTTCATAGCGCTTATTTTTTTGTCATAAACTAAAATATAAGGATCTTCTAAAACACATTCCATTTTTTCAGCATCAGTTATAAAATAAGGAGAAATATATCCACGATCAAACTGCATTCCTTCTACTACTTCTAAATAAGTCTCAAGTCCTTTTGATTCTTCAACAGTAATTACCCCTTCTTTTCCTACTTTATCCATAGCATCAGCAATAAGATTACCAATAGTAATATCATTATTAGCAGAAATAGCTGCAACTTGAGCTATTTCTTGACGAGATTTACAAGGTTGGGCAATTTTTTCCATTTCTTTTACTACAACTTCTACAGCTTTATCGATACCTCTTTTTATAGCCATTGGATTAATACCAGCTGCAACCAACTTTAATCCTTCACTAAAAATAGCCTGAGCTAAAACTGTAGCTGTAGTAGTTCCGTCACCAGCTACATCGCTGGTTTTTGAAGCAACCTCTTTCACCATTTGAGCACCCATATTTTCAAACTTATCCTCTAATTCAATTTCCTTAGCTACTGTAACACCATCTTTTGTAATTAAAGGAGAACCAAAGGATCTTTCCAAAATAACATTTCTTCCTTTGGGACCAAGAGTTACTTTTACTGCATCAGCTAACTTATTAACGCCTCTTAAAATTTTTTCTCTTGTATTAGCTCCATAAATAATCTCCTTAGCAGCCATCTCACAACCCCCCTTTTTAATTTTTTATTTTTATTCTTCAATAATAGCTAAAACATCATCTTCTCTCATAATTAAATATTCTTCGCCTTTTATTTTAATTTCAGTTCCAGCATATTTACTGAAAAGAATTTTATCTCCTTCTTTAACAGTTAGAGGTTGTCTTTGACCATTCTCTAACAATCTACCATCTCCAACAGCTATAACTTTACCCATGATCGGTTTTTCTTTAGCTGTGTCTGGGATAATGATCCCTGATTCTGTTCTTTGTTCCTCTTCAATGCGTTGAACTAAAATACGATCATGCAAAGGTCTGATCTTCATACCTCCACCTCCCTTTGATATTAATTTTTAGTAAATTTTATGTTTAGCTGAAAAAATAATCATTTCTTTTTAAAAGACAAGGGGAGAGAATTTAATTTTTTAAAAATTGAAAAATTTTGTTTAACAGATCTTCTAGAGAATCTGATGTATTGAGGACTAATAAAGGAGAACAATCTTCTGGAAATATAAATTTTTGTTTTTGTGAAAGATAAATGTCCCAAAGTACATCAGAATAAGTATTTTCTAAGAGTCTTTTGGAAATTCTTTCTTTAATTACTTCATCTTCAGCAGTACATAATATCCAATAAACCTTTGCTTTTACTTTTTTTAATTTCTCTTTTAATAAATCTCTAAATTTTTTTTCTCTAAAAGTAGCATCTATAATTACGTCTCTACCATAAGATAATTCTTCTATAGCCATATCTATCATTTTTTCATAAGTATTAAGAGTTATCTCTGGAGAGTAAATACCTTTTTCAAATTGAGCATAGTAGTGTTTACTTGGATCAAGTTTTAATAAATTCTTTCTAATTATATCAGAGGCTAAATAAACAGCTGGCAATTTTTTTAAAAGATTTTGGGAAAGAAAAGTTTTTCCAGTTCCAGAAAGTCCGAAAAAAATAATTATCTTAGGAATACCTCCTGCATAGTAATAGGCAAGATCAAAATATTTGCGTGCAAAATCAAGGGCTTCTTTCTTTTCCTCTTCAGAGATTTCAGGAGATGCATAAGTAAAACAACCTATTTTCCCTCTTACATATGCTCTATAACATTTATAAAAATCCAATAACTTATAAATATCTTCATCCTTACTTTTTTCGACATAATTTTTAATAAAATAATCTGAAAGATCTTTATATCTATGATAATCTAAATCCATTGCTAAAAATGCAATATCACAACATACATCTCCACATCTAAATCTTTCATTAAATTCGATGCAATCAAATATATAAACTTTTTTTAAATCATCAAAACAGATATTAGCTGAATAAAGATCTCCATGGCCATCTCTTATAAATCCCTCTTTTATTCTTTTTTCAAAAAGTTTTTTATTTTGTTCAATAAAGCTATTATTATAATTAACAATATGAGTATATTTTTCTTCTGTTAAAGCAACATTTATAAAATTTTTTGTTTGTTCAAAATTTTCATTAGTGTTATAAAATATAGTTTCTATACTTCCATAAGAATTAACTTTTTCTCCTGTTTCTGCAGATTTATAAAAGGGAACCAAGGTATTTACGATTAAATCTATATGCTTTTCTGTGATTTCTCCCTTTTTAAGAAGTCCCTTCATCATGCCATTTTCAGGAAGCCTTTTCATTTTAACAGCATATTCAACTACTTTCCCACTTCCTTCAAATTGAAACTTTCCATTTTTCTCAGTTACAGGGACCACACCTAAATAAATTTCAGGAGAAAGCCTTCTATTAAGTTCTACTTCTCTTTCGCAAAAATATTTCCTCTTTTCTAAAGTAGTAAAATCAAGAAAACCAAAATTGACAGGTTTTTTAATTTTATAAACTAAATAATCTGTTATAAAAACATAAGAAATGTGAGTTTGAATTACCTTAAGTTGAGAGGCTTTAAAGGGAAAAGACTCTAAATTTATAAGTTTATCCCATAGAAAGTGGCTCATTTGTTATAAAATTATAACCTGTTTTTTGCCTTGACCAATACTTTATTCATAATTAAAATAATTTTAAAAATTTGCTGGAGGAAAAAGATGAGTTTAGTACTGCTTTTTTTAGTAATCATTTTAATTTTATTTTTACAGGCTTCTATTAAAGTAATAAACGAATACGAAAGAGCTGTAGTTTTAAGATTAGGAAAATTTTTAGCAGTAAAAGGACCTGGGTTAATTATATTAATCCCAGTAATTGATAAAATGAGAAAGCTTGATTTAAGAATAGTAACCTTAGATGTGCCTCCTCAAGAAGTTATTACCAGAGATAATGTATCTATTAGAGTTAGTGCAGTAGTATATTTTAGGGTTTTAGATCCAGAAAAAGCTTTTTTACAAGTTGAAGATTATCACTATGCTACCAGTCAATTAGCCCAAACTACTCTCAGAAGCATATGTGGACAGGCTGAATTGGATGAAATTTTAGCAGAACGAGAAAAATTGAACATGAAAATACAAGAAATATTGGATGCAGATACAGAACCTTGGGGGGTAAAAGTATCAAAAGTTGAAATAAAAGAAATTGACCTTCCTGAAGAAATGAAAAGAGCTATGGCAAAACAAGCTGAAGCAGAAAGGGAGAGAAGAGCTAAAATTATTAATGCTGAAGGAGAACTTCAAGCAGCAAAAACACTTCTTGAAGCTGCTCAAATTATGGCACAAAATCCCATAACTCTTCAATTAAGATATTTGCAAACTTTAACAGAAATTTCTACAGAAAAAAATTCTACTATATTGTTCCCCTTACCTTTAGAAATACTTAGAGCTTTATCAGGGGCTTCTAAGTGATTTTTAAAAAATTTTTAGATTAAGAGAAATTTTTCACAAATTGGCAATAATTTTTTTTTATTTAATTATAATTATAGTTAAAAATAGAAAAATCTTATGAAGGAGGATTTTAATGGATAAAGAGTTAATTAGAAAGTTCAGTAAAAAATATGAAGATATAAGGGATTTATTTGAAAAACATCAAGTATTAGAAAATGAGGTAGCTCAAATATCTCAAAAAAATTATTTAACACCTGAAGAAGAATTAAAAGTTAAACAATTAAAAAGGGAAAAACTCTATATAAAAGAGCAAATTTATAAGTTAATTAAAAAATACGAAGGAATAGAGATAGATTAAAGTTCCAAACTTTTAAATTTAAAAAAAGTTTAAAATTCCAAAAATAAGGAGGGGTTTAAAATTGGGTAAAATAATGACAGGAGCTCAAATGGTAATTGAAGCTTTAAAAAGAGAAAAGGTAGAAGTGATCTTTGGATATCCTGGTGGAGCAGTAATTGATATTTATGATGAACTTTATAAAACACCTGAAATAAAACATGTTCTTGTAAGACATGAACAAGGAGCTACCCATGCTGCTGACGGATACGCTAGATCTACTGGCAAAGTAGGAGTTGTTTTAGTTACTTCTGGACCAGGATCAACAAACACTGTAACTGGTATAGCTACAGCCTATATGGATTCAATTCCTATAGTAGTGTTTACTGGACAGGTACCTACAAAACTTATTGGAAATGATGCTTTCCAAGAAGTTGATACTACGGGAATAACAAGACCTATTACTAAACATAATTTTTTAGTTAAAAGAATTGAAGATTTACCAAGAATTTTAAAGGCTGCTTTCTATATTGCAAGTACTGGAAGACCTGGACCTGTAGTTGTTGATTTGCCTAAGGATATTCAACAAGCCAAGGGAGAATTTGATTATCCAGAAGAAATAAATTTAAGAAGCTATAATCCTGTTTATGATCCACATATTAAACAAGTAGAAAAAGCATATTCCCTTCTTGAACAGGCTGAAAGACCAGTTTTGCTTCTTGGAGGTGGTGTTATCTCTTCTGGTGCTTCTAATGAGGCAATTAGATTAGCAGAAACTTTAAATCTCCCTGTTACTATGACTCTTATGGGATTAGGTTCATTTCCTGGTGATCATGAACAATCCCTTGGAATGCTTGGTATGCATGGTACTTATTATGCTAATATGGCTGTAGCTAATTGTGATGTTTTATTGGCTGTTGGAGCAAGATTTGATGATCGTGTAACAGGTAAAGTAGATGCTTTTGCTCCCGGAGCTAAAATTATCCATATTGATATAGATCCTGCTTCTATTCAAAAAAATGTTAAAGTCCATGTACCTATAGTTGGTGACTGTAAAAGAGCATTAACATGTCTTTTAAATATTATAAAAAACGCTGGTAAACCTAAAAAATATTGGAAAGAAAGATTTAAAGATTGGTGGGAACAAATTGAGATATGGAAAAAAAGATATCCTTTATCTTATAAAAATGATCCTAATTATATAAAACCTCAATTTGTAATAGAAAAACTCTATGAATTAACAAAAGGTGAAGCAATTATTGCTACCGAAGTTGGACAAAATCAGATGTGGACTGCTCAATATTATAAATTTAAATATCCAAGAACTCTTATCACCTCTGGTGGTTTAGGAACCATGGGATTTGGATTCCCAGCAGCAATTGGAGCTAAAATGGGAAATCCTGATAAATTAGTAATAGATATTGCAGGAGATGGGTCTATTCAGATGAATATTCAAGAATTAGCAACTGCTATGGAACAAAGATTACCTATTAAGATAATTATTCTCAATAATGGATATTTGGGAATGGTAAGACAATGGCAAGAATTGTTTTACGGAAAAAGATATTCCCATGTAAAATTTCATGTATTACCAGATTTTGTTAAATTAGCTGAGGCTTATGGAGCAGTGGGAATGAAAATAACTAAACCACAAGAAGTTGAACCAGCTCTAAAAAAAATTTTAAATATGGATACTTTAGCAATATTAGATGTTCACATTGCTCCAGAAGAAGATGTTTTCCCTATGGTTCCTGCAGGAAAAGCAACCACTGAAATGATCTTAGTATAGATATAAGAGGAGGTAAAAAGCATGGAAGAAAAAAGACATACTCTTTCAGTTTTAGTAGAAAATACTCCAGGTGCTTTGGCAAGGATTGCTGGTCTTTTTAGTGGAAGAGGGTTTAATATTGATAGTCTTTGTGTTGCTGAAACATTAGATCCCACCCTTTCTCATTTAACTTTAGTAACCCATGGAGATGAATTTATTATTGAACAAATTATAAAACAATTAAGAAGACTTATAGATGTATATAAAGTAGTAAATGTTACAGAAGAAAAAGACTATGTAGAAAGAGAAATGGCCTTAATAAAAGTAAGGGCAGAAAAAGATTATAGAGAAGAAATTTTTAGAATATGTGAAATTTTTAGATGTAAAATCGTAGATGTAAGTCCACGAAGCTATATAATTGAAGTCACAGGGGATAGGGAAAAACTCCAAGCAGTAATAGAACTTTTAAAACCAATAGGAATTAAAGAAATTGCAAGAACTGGGATCATAGCTATGAGAAGAGAAAAGAAAAGTTCATAAATTTTTTTTCTTAATTTTCATCTTGATTTTTCCCTTTAACAAGTTATAAATGTCTTTTAACTTTTCTAAATCAAAAGGGGAGGATTTTTATGATAAGATTAGATATTAATAAAGAGGATCTATCAAAAGAAGAATTACAAGCTTTGGAAGATGCTTTTAAAAGGTGTGCAAGAAGAATTATATTAGCTACTACTTTAGCAGGTAGTGGACATCCAGGTGGTTCTCTTTCATCTTTAAGTATGCTTTTAGTTATATATGGGATTGCAAAAGTTGATCCTAAAAATCCAAGAGCTGAAAATAGAGATAGAATCGTTATAAGTCATGGACATATCAGTCCAGGAGTGTATAGTGTTCTTTGTGAATATGGTTTTTTCCCTGAAGAGCCTTTTTTAATGGAATTTAGAAGGGCTGGATCTGCTTTTGCTGGACATGTAGAACAGGCAGTTCCTGGAGTAGAGTGGAATACCGGAAACTTAGGGCAAGGACTTTCAGCTGCCTGTGGAATGGCTAAAGCTATTAAATTAAAAGGGCTTAATAATAAAGTTTTTTGTTTGATGGGAGATGGTGAGCAACAAAAAGGGCAGGTTATTGAAGCAAGACGTTGGGCTGTAAAATTTGGATTAGATAATTTGATTGTTTTAATTGATTATAACAAACTTCAAATTGGCGGTGATATATCAAAAGTAATGCCCCAAAAAATTAAGGAAGAAATATTGGCAACTGCTTGGAATGTAATAGAAATAGATGGACATAATTATTCTGAAATATTTAAAGCTTTGAAAAAAGTATTAAATAAAGAGGTAGAGAGCCCCGAAAATCCAACTGCTATTTTAGCTCATACTACAATGGGAAAAGGTATTTCCTTTATGGAAAACGATCCAAAATGGCATGGAATGGCTCTTCCAGAAGATTTGGCAAAAAAAGCTTTAGAAGAATTAGGATTTGACCCTAAGGAATTAGATATTCTTAAAGAAAAAAGAAAAAATTGGATAATTTCTTTTCCTCATCAACCACATGATCCTCTTCCAGTTAAAATAGAAATTCCAGAACCAACTATCTATTCTTCTGAAACTAAAACTGATTGTAGAAGTGCATACGGAAATGCACTTGCAAAGTTAGCAGAAAAAAACAATCTTCCTGGCAAACCTCCCAAAATTTTAGGACTAACCTGTGATTTAGAAAGCTCTGTAAAAATGGGAGGATTTAAAAAAATTTCTCCTTCAGCTTTCTTTGAATCTGGCATTCAAGAACATCATACTGCTTCGGTATCTGGAGCTCTTTCTAAAGAGGGATTTTTAGTATTTTTCTCAACCTTTGGTGTCTTCGCAATTGATGAAGTTTATAATCAAATGAGATTGAATTCTCTTAATAAAACTGCTTTGAAGGTTGTATCTACACATTTAGGAGCTGATGTAGGAGAAGACGGTCCTACTCATCAATGCATAGATTATTTAGGAATTTTATTTAATCTTCCAGATTTTGAAATATATATACCTGCAGATCCTAATCAAACAGATCATATAATAAGATTTATTGCTAAAAGACCTGGGAATATTTTTGTTGGTATGGGAAGATCAAAAGTTCCTATTATAACTAAAGAAGATAATACACCTTATTTTGATGAAAATTATAAGTTTGTTCCAGGAAAAGCTGATTGGATAAGGAAAGGAAATAAAGGCGTAATCATTACTTATGGAACTATGTGTCATTATGCTCTTTCTGCTTGGGAAATTCTTAAAAACAAGGGTATTGAAGTTTCATTACTGAATGTAGCCTCCATAAAACCTTTCCCTGAAGATGACCTTTTAGAAGCTTCAAAATTTAAAAATATAGTAGTAGTAGAGGATCATTATGTAGAAACTGGTTTAGGAAATAAAATAGCTTCCTTTTTTGCCTTAAAAGAAAAATTTGTTAAACTTAAACTTTTAGGTTTAAAAGGTCCTCTTTCTTCTGGAAGCCCAAAGGAGCTATTTAAATTATCTGGTCTAAATCCTGAAAATATAGCTAAAACTATGGAAGAATTAATAAATGCATGAAAAAATAGAAGAAGAGAAAAAACAAACACTTATAGACCACCTTATTGAATTAAGAGGTTGTTTAATTAAATCTTTTATTGGTTGGGTAATAGGTGCGATTGTTTCTTATCTTTTTGCAGAACATATAATTAATTTTTTATTATTTCCTTTATATAAAGTTATTTCTCCTCAGTCTAAGGTTTTTTTTAGAATTTTTCCAGAAGTATTTGTGGTTTATATAAAATTATCTATCATCGTAGGATTTATAATTTCAAGCCCCTACATTTTTTATCAAGTATGGCTATTTGTAGCTCCTGGCCTTTATCCCCATGAAAAAAAATGGGTAAAAAGCGTTGTCTTTTTAACTTGTTTTTCCTTTTTAATAGGAGATTTATTAGCTTATTATATTTTTCTTCCAGCTATTTTAAAATTTTTATATTCTTTTGGAGAAAAATTTCTTGTTTTCAAACCCTTTTTAAATGAATATATATCTTTTGTTTTGAAAATTTTTATTATTTTTGGAGTACTTTTCCAAATTCCTTCTTTTTTATTTCTTCTTTCCAAATTAGATTTAGTTACCTCTGAACAATTAAGAAATTTTAGACCCTATGCTATTATTCTATCTTTTTTTATTTCTGCTATTTTAACCTCAGGTTTTGATCCTTTAAATCAAATTCTTTTAGCTATCCCCTTGACACTTCTTTATGAGGTAGGTATACTTTTAGTAAGATTAGGAGAATTCAAAAAAAAGGGAGGTTAATATGTTTCCAAGTTTAGGAAGTCAGGAACTGTTTATCATTCTTTTTTTGGCTCTTTTAATTTTCGGTGCAAAAAGGCTACCTGAAGTTGGTGCTGGTTTGGGAAAAGGTATACGTTCTTTTAAAGAGGCTTTAAAAAGTGCAGATGTAAAAGAAGACCTTGAAAAATTAGAAAATAAAAAAACAGAAACCACATCTCCTTCTTCAGTTGAAAAAAGTTCTTCTAAAGAAGCTTAGTTTTAAGTGCAAGCTTTTATTCTTTCTGCAGGAAAAGGCACTCGTCTTTTACCTTATACTAATGTCCTACCTAAACCTCTTTTCCCAATTTTAGGAAAACCAATAATTGAAATTATTTTGGATCAACTTAAAAATTTAGGCATAACTTTTATAGGAATAAATACTTTTCATTTAAAAGAAAAACTCATAAATTTTCTTAAATCTTATCAAGAGAAAAATCCACAAATAGAGATAAGGATTTTTGAAGAGAGAGAGCTTATGGGAACAGGAGGCGCTATAATAAATGCTAAAAATTTCTTTAAAAAGGAAACCTTAATTATAAATTCCGACATCCTTACAAATTTTAATTTTAAAAAACTTTTTCACTTTTTTAATCAATCTTTTAGCCCTATTGTTATGGTATTATACAAAGGAGAAAATAATAATGTTGAAGTTGATATTAACTTTAGAACAATTATTTCTTTTAGAAATCAAAAAGAAAATAATTTTACCTTTGCAGGAATCCAAATAATAGATCCTCAAATAATCAGATATTTTCCTTTTAAAAAGGATCTTATTGAAATATATCAAAATTTAATAAACCAAGGTATTAAAATTTCTGCTTATATAGAAAACAATTCCTATTTTAAAGATATAGGAAATATTAAAAATTATCTTAAAGCTCATGAGGATATACTTATAAAGAAAGTTAACATCCCAGAAACAGATTTTTATTCTGAACCAATTGTAGTTAAAACAAAAAAAATAGGAAATAATGTAGTATTTAAAGATTGGGTATATATTGAAGAGGAAACTTTTATTGAGAAAAATTCTCAATTATCAAAAGTTGTAACCTGGAAAGGAGCATATATTAAATCTGGTATATATGAAAATCAAGTTTTAATATGAAAAATTTATTAGAATTTTTGAAAAATTTTAAAATTTATCCTAAAAAAATAGAACCTTTAAAAGGAGATGGATCAAATAGAAAATTTTTTCGTTTATATTTTGAAAATTCTTCTCTAATCCTTATTTTCCCTCAAGAAGGTTCTTATGGATTGAAAGAGGCTAAAGCTTATTACGAATTAGGAAATTTTTTTTATAAAAATAACATATCTGTTCCAAAAATTGAATTTTGGGATCAAGAAAGTGGGATTTTATTAATAGAAGATTTAGGAGATCTTAAACTTTGTGATATCAAAAATCCTTTCCCTTTTTATTATAAAACTTTAGAGATACT
The DNA here is from genome assembly GCF_000215975.1 of Thermodesulfobacterium geofontis OPF15. Taxonomy (NCBI): domain Bacteria; kingdom Pseudomonadati; phylum Thermodesulfobacteriota; class Thermodesulfobacteria; order Thermodesulfobacteriales; family Thermodesulfobacteriaceae; genus Thermodesulfobacterium; species Thermodesulfobacterium geofontis. Next base: position 1,402,596 of record NC_015682.1, read on the forward strand.
GGTTAAAATCCAAAAACTTGCTTCTTCTTTTCCTATAAATTCTACTTTAGATACCCCTATTTATGATTTTAATTTTGTATGGAAAAAAGAGATTAATTATTTTTTTGATTGGTATCTTAAAAAATATAGAAAATTAAAAATAGATCCTTCTTTTAAGGAAGAAATTTATAATTGGGCTAAGGAGAGAAGCAATTTTACTTTTAAGGTGGTTTTACATAGAGATTTTCAAAGCAAAAATCTAATGATCAAAAAGGGTGAAATATTTGTTATAGATTTTCAAGGGGCAAGATTAGGTCCTCCTTCTTATGATTTAGCCTCTCTTTTATTTGATCCCTATGTTAATCATTTTGAGGATCCTAAGCTTTTAGAAAATTTTCTAAAATATTACTTGAGTTTAAATGAATATCCAGAAAATGAATTTTTGGAGGAATTTAAATTTTTAGGAATTATTCGTTTGATGCAAGCTTTAGCAGCTTATTGTAAATTATCTAATATAGGTAAAGTATGGTTTGAAAAATATATTACTATAGCAGAAAAAAGACTTTTTAAACTATTAAAGACCTTTTATCCTGAACTTTATAAACTCTTTAAAAAGTTTTAAAAAATAAAAAAGGGGGATAACCCCCCTTAAAAACTTTTAAAAATTTTAAAAAATAACCTATTCTTCTGTTTCTTCTTTCTTAAAAGCCGTTTCTACTCCAATCCCTACACCGGGTATCCCAAATAATACTGTACTTCCTGAAGAAAAGTATTCAAGTTTCCCTTCTCTCACTAATTCATTAGCAGCATTTTTTATATCACGAGGACTAACATCTGGGAGTTCTCTTTGAATATCTTTTAAATAAACTTTGCTTTTCCCACCTTTTTTAACCTTTTCTTCTATAACTTGTAAAATCTTTTGCTTAAGTTCTTCTTTTGTCATTCCTTCTCACCTCTTTTTATTTATTTTTGAATATAATAATCTTCTAACTTAGTTTTTACATGTTTTGTGAATTTAAATTGAGTAGTAGTTCTATAAGTAACATAAGCTAATCTATAGTCATCAATACATTTTTCAGTGAAGGGAATATCAGTTAATTCAAAGAATTTTTCCCAGCCAATTCTTTGGATCCAATCACCCACTCTTTCATATTTTCTTGCATGCTTAGCATATACTTCAAGAATATGTTTTACCCATTTTACAGTAGTTGGCCAACGAGGTGGCTCATTAGGAATTCCACTAAGGACAACTCTTGAAAATTTGGGTGGAGAGATTCTATTAGATACCTTTCCACCAACTACTATAGTAATACAGTCTCCTTCTCCATCAGCAAGTGGCATAGCTGGACACATGGTATAACAGTTTCCGCAGAACATGCAACGCTCTACATTAACTCTTACAGTTTTCTTCTTCTTTCCATCAATTTCAACTGTTGCTGGTCTAATAGCTCCTAAGGGGCAGGCTGCAATAGTTAAAGGTATTTCACAAACAGCTTCTAATCTCTCATCTTCTACGAAGGGTGGTTTTCTATGAATTCCTACAATAGCAATATCAGAACAATGTACAGCTCCACACATATTTAAACAACAAGCAAGAGCAAGTTTTGTTTTTGCAGGTAGCTTGTGAGAACCGAAATATTCAAAAAGTTCATCCATTAAGGATTTTACAATTCCTGAAGCATCAATAGCCGGAGTATGACAATGTATCCAACCTTGAGTATGTACAATGTTGCTTACTCCTGCTCCAGTCCCACCAATAGGAAATTTATAAGAACCATTCGGATGTTTTCTATTTTTTAAGTCTTCAAGAAGTGCTTTTAATTTATCTTCTGAGTCTACAACAAATTCAACATTATTTCTTGTGGTCCAACGTACATAACCGCCACAATATTTATCAGCAATTTCACAAATTTCTCTTATATAGTCAGTTGTTTCTAATCTTGGAGTTCCACATCTTACTACATAGATAACATCCCCTGTTTCTGAAACTCTTTTTATTACTCCAGGTTGAATAATTTGATGAGATTTCCATTTTCCAAAGTTTTTCTGAACAATAGGTGGCATAAACTGCCAGAAATAGGGAGGTCCAATATCTGTAATTCTATTTTCCATAGGTTTCTGAGGATTATATAATTTTGGTGCCAATTCCGGATCATAAGGTTTCTGAAATATAGGATCAAGTTCTTTTAATTTTTCTAAAGCCATAACTCCCTCCTTTTTATTTTTAATTTTTTAAATTTTTTTCTCCCTAATTAAGCAGGATGACGTTTTCTAAATTCTGCAAGATCCCTTGTCCAACCACCAGGAACTTCTTCCTCTCTCCAGAAGATATAAGGATCAACACGTGGCATAAGAATATGCTGAGGTATAGGTTGAATTCCCATAACGTCAACTAAAAATCTATTTAATCCAACTCTCTGAATTAATTCTCCTACTCTTTCACGGTTCTTACCATTTTCCATCCACCAATCCCAAATCTTATAAACTAAATCCTTAATTTCATCATAGGGAGGTTCTGTTTTCATAAACGGAATAAGTATAGTTGAAAGCTGAGCACCCTCTAAAATAACTGATTTTGCTCCGATTAAGATACAAACTCCAGTATCTTCCCCTGGTTTTAAAGCTTCAGGCATAACAGCTATACAATGCATACATCTATTACACTCTTTATTGTTAATGTAAAGTTTCTTTTCTTTTTCATCCCAATACATACACTGAGTTGGACAAAGATCAATTACTTCTTTTTTAATATCAAAAGGACCCCAATCTCTATCAGAAAAAGCACCTGCATTAGGTGGAAGCTCACCACCTACATAAGCTCTTACTGCTTCTTGATCAATTCTTATATCATCTCTCCAGGTTCCAATAAAAGACAAGTCTGCCCTTGCAACAGCTGCTACACAATCAAGAGGACACCCTGAAAATTTAAGTTTAAATTTATATGGAAAAGCGGGACGATGAAGTTCATCCTGAAATGCCATACTTAATTCATAGTCCATTTCTTGAACATCAAATAAACACCATTCACAAAGAGAATATCCCATACAACAAGCAGGAGTTCTCATATTAGAACCAGAACCTCCTAAATCCCAGTTAAGTTGATGTGTAAGATCATAAAAAATATATTCTAATTGTTCTGTTACTGTGCCAAGAAGAATTATATCACCTGTTGAACCATGAAAATTAACAATTCCACTACCACGATGATCCCACATATCGCACATTTTTCTTAAGGCAGAAGTATGATACCACTTTGCAGCTGGCTGGTGCACGCGAATGGTGTGAAATGCCCATATAGCAGGGAACATTTCTTGCTGGTCAGAATATCTTCCAATAACCCCTCCTCCATAACCAAAAACTCCAACAATCCCACCATGTTTCCAATGAGTTTCCTTGTGCTTATAAGATAACTCTAACTGTCCCATAATGTCAAAACAAGCTTGTTTTTTGTGTTTTTCAGCATAGGTATAGATATCATCTACAAAACTTGGCCAAGGACCCTTCTTAAGCTCATCAACCATTGGAGTATCATGTTTTTTTACTTCACTCATAATTACCTCCTCTTTATTTTTATTGATAACTCTATTTTAAAATTGTCCATCTTTAAGTCAAGAACTAAAATCATTAATTATTTCGAAAGGTTCTTTAATTTCTAAAAATTTTCTTTGTTTTTTCATTCTTTTTTTATTATTTTTTAAAAAATTTATAAAAATATATTCTAACAATTTTATTCTTAATTTCAAAATCTAAAATTTACCCAAATATTGCCTTTTTATAAATATTAACTAAAATGAAACTATGGATATGCAAATAAGAAATTTAAAAACCTTCATTAATTCGAACCTTTCAAATTTAGAAGTTATAAAAAATACTATAGAGGATTTAGAATCTAAAACACCTCAACTTTATCTAATATTAGAAATTATTTTAGATGTTCTTCAAAATAGAAAAATACCTAAGGATATTGAAATTTTTCTTTTAGAAAAAGCTGCTCATATTTGCGAAAAACTTTATGAATTTAATAAAGCCTTAGAATTGTACAAGAAATTATTTCTCTTAACTTCAAGCTCTAAGTATTTAGATCAAATTGAAAAAATAAAGACATTAAAAATTTTTGAAAGATTAAAAGATATACTTAAAAAAATTAATCTTTCCTTTGACGACCTTTTAAAAATATACTATCAGTCTTTGGAAACCAATAAAAGCATAGAAGCTATAATAATGGAAAATTTTAAGATCCATAAAAAAGAAATTTTAGACTCTATAAAAAATTTTTATAAGATTCCTGTTTTTGAAATTACAGATTTGAAAAAATTTAAAAAAATTCCTCAAGTATTAACTATCAAAAAAGATTTCTTTTTAAATACTTTTTGTATTCCTTTCCAAGCTGGGAAAACTATATACCTTGTATGTTATAATCCTGAGGATATAGATACTATTGAAAAAGTTAAAAAAATACTTCAAATTCCCTCATCTGATGTACAATTAGCTTTCGCTATTAAAGAAGACCTTATGGAAGCCATAGAAATGTATTATTCCTCCATCTCCCCTTATATATCTGAATTTGACTTTGAAGTAGAACCTGTAGAAGAAAGAGAAGAAGAAATTGAGGAAGAGACTTTAATTGATAGTGCAATTGTTCAATTGGTAAATAAAATCATTGAAGAAGCTTACAAAATGCGTGCCTCGGACATTCATTGGGAAAGTTTGATAGATAAAAAGGGATTACAGGTAAGATTTAGAGTTGATGGAGAATGTTTTGTTTATACCACTATTCCAGAACATCAAAAAAGACCTGTAATTTCCCGTATTAAAATTATGGCTAATCTCGATATTGCTGAAAGAAGACTTCCTCAAGATGGGAAAATTAAATTTAAAACTAAAGAAGGGAAAACTTTTGAAATAAGAGTTGCTACCGTTCCTACTATTGAAAATAATGAGGATGTAGTTATGAGAATTCTCGGAGGAATAGAATTTAGAGAGTTAGAAGAATTGGATTTAACAGAGGAGAATTATAAAAATTTTAAAAGGATATTGGACTATCCTTATGGATTAATATTAGTAGTTGGTCCTACTGGATCAGGAAAAACAACTACTTTGCATGCAGCTTTAAAATATTTAAATAGTCCTAATAAAAAAATCTGGACTGCTGAAGATCCTGTAGAAATTGTCCAAGAAGGATTGAGACAAGTTCAGGTAAATCCTAAAATAGGATTAACTTTTGCAAGAGTTTTTAGAGCCTTTTTAAGAGCTGATCCAGATATTATTATGATAGGAGAAACAAGAGACCAAGAAACTGCCCACACTTTAATAGAAGCTTCTTTAACAGGACATTTAGTATTAACAACTCTTCATACTAATAGTGCTCCCGAGACTATTACAAGACTTCTTAATATGGGAATAGATCCTTATAATTTTGCAGATGCCCTATTAGGAATTTTAGCTCAAAGATTAGCTAAAAGATTATGCAAAAAATGTAAAAAACCTTACAAACCTAATAAAAATGAAATAGAGAGAATTAAAAGAGAATATGGATATCATCCTGTTAAACCTCTTACAGATGAAATGATAGAAAATGCAACCTTTTTTGAACCTGTAGGGTGTTCAGAATGTAATTATACAGGATTTAAAGGAAGATTTGCTATACATGAATTATTAATCCCTGATGATGAATTAAAATCGCTCATTATTAAAAATGCCCCTGCTAATGAAATTAGAGATTTAGCTATGCAAAAGAGATTTCTTACACTTAAACAAGATGGGATATTAAAGGTTTTAAAAGGAGAAACAACCCTAAAACAGATTTTAGCAGTAACAGTAAGATAGTCATCTAATAGATGGATCCTGTTATTTCCCGAAAAATTATTAAAGTTAAGGAGAATATTATTCAATCTTTAGAAGATTCTATAGCTATAGAAACAAAGATAAAAATTTTGGTAAATGATATAGAGATAATCTCTCTTTCTGCTACCCCTCTACACATAAAAGAATTGGTAGTAGGTTACATCCTGACTGAAAATATAATAAAAGAAAATTTTTGTCCCCAAGAAATTGAAATTATTGAAGAAAAAGAAGAGATAAAAGTAAAAATTTATTCAGCTGGTCCTTTAAATCTAAATGGAAAAACTTTAACTTCGGGTTGTATGTCTTCTTTTAGCTTTATTAACGAGTTACCAGAAAGTTATAAAGATAATTTTAAAATTGAAATAGAAAATCTCTTTTTACTCTTTAAAGATTTTCAAAAAAAATCAGAATTATATAAAAGTACAGGATGTGTCCATTATGCAGGGCTTGCTGAGAAAGAAAAAATTATTTTTCTCGCAGAAGATATAGGAAGACACAATGCAGTAGATAAAGTTATAGGTTATGCATTTTTAAATAAAATACCATTAGAGGATAAAATACTTTTAATAAGCGGAAGAATATCCTCTGAAATGGTATTAAAAACTGGTAGATGGAAAATACCTATTATTGTAAGCAAAAGCGCTCCCACATCCTTAGCTATTGAATTAGCTGAGAAAATAGGATTAACAATTATTGGTTTTTTAAGAGGAAATAGATGTAATATTTATACCCATCCTTACAGACTAAATTTGTAAAAACTTTAATAAGGAGTTTTAGAACATGGAAATATCTGTAGGATTTTATGGGGGAGCACAAGGTGTTACAGGGAGTTGTTTTTTACTAAATATTAGAGACACTCAAATTTTGGTAGATTGTGGATTATTTCAAGGATTAGAAAGTGAAAAAAATTATTTAAAATTTACTTTTGATCCCCAAAAAATTTCTTATTTAATTTTAACCCATGCTCATATAGATCACTGCGGAAGACTTCCTCTTTTAGTAAAAGAAGGATTTAGAGGAAAAATTATTTGCACTAAGCCTACATCTCAAATTGCAAAAATCATGTTGCTTGATGCAGCAAAAGTTATGAAAGAACATTATAAAACTCTTTATAAAAAATCCATAAGAAAGGGACTAAACCCTCCTCCACCCCCTCTTTATGAAGAATATGATGTAATAGAAAGCTTTAATTATTTTAAAATACTCGTTCCTTATGATACTCCTTTGCTTTTAAAAGATAATATTAAAGTAACTTTTAGAGATGCTGGACATATCCTTGGGTCAGCTTTTGTAGAAATTGAAGATCTAAAAACACACCAAAAAATAACTTTTTCTGGAGATTTAGGAAATAAGAATAAACCTATAGTGAGAAATTTTACTTATCCTTCTCAAACTGACTTTTTATTCATTGAAACTACCTACGCTGATAGAAATCACAAATCTTTTGAAGAATCCAAACAAGAATTTTTGCAAGCTATTTTAGAAACTTTTGAAAAGGGAGGGAATGTTCTTATTCCAACATTTGCTTTAGAAAGGGCACAAGAACTTATTTATATATTAAGAGAATTTTATGAGGAAGGAAAACTTCCAAGATGTCAAGTTTTTCTTGACAGCCCCTTAGCTATAAAAGCAACTAAAATTTTTAGAGATAATCCTGAATTTTTTGATGAAGAAACTTTTAATCTTTTAACCCAAAAAGATCCTTTTGATTTTCCCTATTTAGTATTAACAGAAGATATAGAAGAATCAAAAGCTATAAATAACATTAAATCAGGAGCCATTATTATTGCAGGGAACGGAACTCTTACTGGGGGAAGAATTCTTCATCATTTAAAATATAATTTGTGGAGAGAAGAATGTAGCCTTGTTTTTGTTGGATTTCAACCTAAGGGAACTCTTGGAAGAAATATTATTGATGGAGCTGAAAAAATTCATTTATTTGGAGAAGAAATTCCTGTAAGAGCAAGGATTTATACTATAAATGGGTTTTCCTCCCATGCAGGACAAAATGAGTTGATAGATTGGATTTCTAAGCTTGAAAAAGTTAAAAAACTTTTCTTAGTTCACGGAGAACCTGAAAAAATGGAAATTTTTAAAAATTTGTTGTTAGAAAACTTCAAAGAAAAATTTGAAGAAATACAAATTCCACCTTTTGGTGAAGTCGTTCAACTTAGTTAAAAGGTTTCTATTTTTCTTAATTTCCCTACCAAGCTACCAAAAATAGGCAATTTTCCTCTTAATTCTAAAGGCACCTTTTTATCTTTTAATAATAATATTTCTACTTCTGAAGCTCTCTCAAGCAATTCGCTTTTCTTAGGCAAATAAACTTCAATATATAGACATTCTTTTTTTTCTTTTCCTAATTCGCAATTTTTTATTTCTTTAAATTCAATTCTTACATATTCTCTCTTCTTTTTAATAAAAAGTGGTAACCTTATTCGGGGGTAAATATTATAGTTTATATAAAATGAAGCGATAAAAGAGGATAGCTCATCATATATGGGAAATTCTAAAAAAATGTTTTCAGGTTCTTCACAATTAGGTAAAAGTTTTTGATAGACAATTTTATTTTCTTCTTTTTTAAAATAGATTAATCTTTTCCTTTCTTTTCCTTTTTCATTCGAATAAATAACTGCTTTTTGGGGATATCCCCTTTTATCTACCCAAGTTTCCCACTTTGCATAAAAAGGAAAAATTGATTTTGCTAAACCTACACTATATACAATAGCGGTGTATTTTGAAGGAGTTATTTGAATTTCAGACTCTCCAACTTTAAAAGGACCATAATAAATTTCATAAAATAACTTTATCTCATTCGCTATGCAATTACCAAGAAGCAATAAATTAAAACTAATACTTATTAAGATAAGGTTAAGTGAATTTTTTATGTGCTTCATATTCTCATTCTAAATTTTAAAAATTAAAAACCAATTTAATAAAAAGTAAAGGTTGAAATTTAAAAACTTTGGAATATATTATTTGAGTCTTTTTAAGTAACAATTTGAAAGGGGGCTAATAGTAATGTCTAAAATTTGCGAAATATGTGGGAGAAAACCTCATGCAGGAAATCAAATTAGCCATTCTGCAAAAAAATCTACTAGATGGTGGCATCCTAATATTCAAAAAGTAAGAGTAAAATTACCAGATGGTAGAGTAAAGAGAATGAAAATTTGTACTCGCTGTTTAAAAGCAGGAAAGGTTCAAAAAGCGGTTAGCTAACCAATTCTTCTCTCTATATTTAAAACACCTTCTATTTTATATATATTAGAAATAATTTTATCTAAATGATTTTTGTCATTTACTTCTATATAAAATTCAAAGAAGGCTTTTTTATCTGAAGTAGTTCTTACTTCTGCTTTTAATATATTGCTTTCTGCAGCTGCAATGGCTGAAGAAATATTAGCAAGTAAACCCTTTCTATCTAAACAGATTATATATAAATGAACTGGATAAGTTCTATTATCATACCTTCCCCATCTTACTTCTACAAATCTTTCAGAATCAAGATCTTTTAAATTTGGACAATCAATACGATGAACTGAAATACCTTTTCCTCTAGTAATATAACCAATTATCTCATCTCCGGAAATTGGCTTACAACATTGAGCTAAATGAAATAAAACATCCTTTGTTCCTTCAACTACAATTATATCTTTTGTAGTTTCTAAGAATATTTTTTCTTTAGGAGCTTCCTTAGGAATTTTTTCTATTAATTCTTCTTCAGAAATAAATTTTCCTGTCTTTTCCGCAAAAATTCTTGCTACATTCTTAGCAGAAACTTTTGCACTACCTATTTGATAAAATAATTCATCTAAGGTATTTATTTTAAAATTTTCAAGAAAAGAAGAATTTTCATTTATCTCTTGAATAAATGCATTCAAAGAAGTTTTATATTTTTTTAATTCTTTATGTAAAAGCTCTTTTCCTAAGTTAATTAATTTTTCTTTTTCTTCTCTTTTAAACCATTGTTTTATCCTACTTTTTGCTCTTCCTGTAACAACAATTTTAAGCCAATCCCTACTTGGTTTCTGGTAAGGAGATGTTTCTATTTTAACTATATCTCCTGTGTTAAGTTTATAATCAAGCGGAACCAATTTATCATTTACAAAAGCTCTAACACATCTATTACCAATTTCAGTATGTATAGCATATGCAAAATCAAGAGGGGTAGCACCTACTGGTAAAACAATCACATCTCCTTTAGGTGTAAACACATATATCTCGTCAGGAAACAAATCAAGTTTTAAAGATTCTAAAAATTCCCTGGGATGTTTAAGTTCCTTTTGTAACTCAATTAATTTGCTTAACCATTCTAAATATTTATAATGTCCATGCTTAGAAGTAAAAATCCCTTCTTTATAAAGAAAATGTGCAGCTATTCCTTCATTAGCAACTCTATCCATGTATTCAGTTCTAATCTGGATTTCTATTTTTTTACTGTTTGGACCAAGAACTGTTGTATGTAAACTTTGATACATATTAGGTTTAGGAAGACTTATATAGTCTTTAAATCTTCCAGGAATAGGTGTCCAAAGTGTATGTACTAAACCTAAGGTTTTATAACATTCTTCTACTGTATTAACAATAATTCTAAACCCAATTAAATCATAAATTTGATCTAATTCATCAATAGTAAGATTGTATTTTTGCAGTTTTTTATATACACTATAAAGGTGTTTTACTCTTCCAAGAACTTTCCCTTTAATATTATTTTTTTCCAATAATTCTTCTAAAATTTTCTTAACATTTTCTACATATTCTTTAGCTTCTTTTACCCTTTTTTCTACTTCTATTTTTAACCTTTCGTACTCCTTGGGATATAAATATTTAAATGCTAAATCTTCTAATTCACATTTAACCCAATCAATACCCAGCCTTCCTGCAAGAGGTGCATAAATTTCTAAGGTTTCCTTTGCAATTCTCTGTCTTTTATGTTCAGCCTGGTATTCTAAAGTTCTCATATTATGTAATCTATCTGCCAGTTTAACTAAAATAACTCTTAAATCTTTTGACATCGCAAAAATTATTTTTCTCAAACTTTCAGCTTGCTGAGTAAGCTTATCTACTGAGCTTGGTAGATTTTTTAACTTTGTCACTCCATCTACAATAAAAGCTACTTCTTCTCCAAACTCTTTTTTGATATCCTCTATACTGACTTGTGAATCCTCTACTACATCATGAAGTAACCCTGCTGCAATGGTAGGGAGATCAAGTTTCATTTGAGCTAATATGTAAGCTACTTCCATAGGATGTGAAAGATAAGGTTCTCCTGATTTTCTCATCTGACCTTCATGAATACGAGCTGCCCATTCATAGGCTTTTTCTACAATACGAGTGTTGCAACCAGGTAAATAACTCTGTATTTCATCTAAAATTTTACTTAAAGTAGCCATCTTATATTTAAATTTAAATCTTATTTATAATTTTTACAAGGAAAAAGGATTATTAAGTATTAAGAAGTTCTAAAGCGATTTTTTTGAGAGTTTCTGAAGTAAGACCATATTTCCTTTTTAAGGTTTTAAGGTCTCCGTGTTCTATAAATTTATCAGGAAGCCCAATCCTTTTTATTTTAACAGGAATATTTCTATCTGCTAAAAGTTCGCAAACTGCCGAACCAAAACCTCCTATTAATGTATTTTCTTCTATAGTAATAATTTTACCTGTTTTTTTCGCAAAATCTAAAATTAAATCTTCATCAAGGGGTTTAATAAATCTCGCATTTATAACTGCAATAGATATATTTTCTTTTTCAAGATCCTCTGCTGCTTTTAAAGCTTGATAAACTAAATTACCAATAGCTATTATAGTAAGATCTTTTCCATCTTTTATTAATTCAGCTTTACCAAGAGGTATTTCTTTAAATTCCCAATCTAATTCTACTCCCTCTCCTGCACTTCTCGGATATCTTATAGCTACTGGGCCTGGATATTTAAGTGCACTATAAAGCATATGTTGTAATTCATTTTCATCCTTAGGTGCCATTATGGTCAAATTAGGAATAAGTCTTAGATAAGAAAGATCAAAGCTTCCATGGTGAGTTGGTCCATCTTCTCCTACTAAGCCTCCTCTATCAATAGCAAAAATTACCTTTACATTATTCAAAGCAACATCATGAATAATTTGATCATAAGCTCTTTGTAAAAATGTAGAGTAAATTGCACATATTGGAATATATCCTCCTAAGGCTAAACCTGTTGCAAAAGTTACTGCATGTTGTTCACATATTCCTACATCAAAAAATCTATCAGGATATTTTTCAGAAAAAGCTTTTAATCCTGTTCCAAGTCTCATTGCAGCAGTAATAGCTACAATTTTTGGTTCCATTTCTGCTAATCTTAAAATTGTTTTTCCAAAAACTTCTGTATAAGAAGGAGCTTCATCAGATTTTAAAATTTTGCCTGTTTTAATCTCAAACGGTCCTACTCCATGAAAGATTTCCGGATCTTTCTCAGCATATGGATAACCCTTTCCCTTTTTTGTAATAACATGAAATAAAATTGGACCTTTCATTCTTTTTATATTTTCTAAGATCTCAATAAGTGTTTCTAAATCGTGCCCATCAACAGGTCCTATATATTCAAAATTCAAAGCTGTAAACAAAGCTCCCGGAGTAATAGCCATTTTAAAAATATCTTCTCCCTTTTTTAGTAAACTAATTACACTTTCTCCTCCAGGAAATTTATGAGCCATTTTTTCAATTTCTCTTTTTATAAATCTTGCTAAATTTCCTGTTAATCTTTTAGATACAAAAGAGGATAAAGCACCTACACTTGGAGAGATACACATTTCATTATCATTGAGAATAACTATTAGATCTTCTTTGCGATAACCGGCATTATTTAAACCCTCAAAAGCAAGTCCTGCTGTTATCGAACCATCTCCTATTACTGCTATAACTTTTCCTTCTTCCCCTTTCATTCTTAAAGCTGTAACCAAACCAAGTGCAGCAGATATAGATGTACTACTGTGTCCTGTATCTAAAATATCATGAGGACTTTCACTTCTTTTAGGAAATCCTGCTAATCCATTATATTTTCTAAGTGTAGGGAATTGATCTCTTCTTCCTGTAATGATCTTGTGAGTATAACATTGATGTCCTACATCCCAAATTATCTTGTCTTTAGGAGAATTAAAAACATAATGAAGTGCCAAGGTTAACTCAACTACACCCAAATTTGGTGCTAAATGACCTCCATTTTTTGAAACTACCTCAATAATATAGCTTCTTATTTCTTCAGCTAAAGCTTTAAGATGAGAAATTTTTAATTTTTTAAGATCTTCCGGAGAATTAATCATTTTTAAAAATTTCATTATTTAATGCACCCTATATAATACAAATTCTGCTATAGCTTTTAAAGGAAGAGCACTTTTTTCAAAAGGCTGTAAAGCAGAAATAGCTTTTTCTGTATATCTTTTAGCTAACTCTTTAGTTTTTTCTATTCCAAAAAGGGAAGGATAAGTAAGTTTTTGTTTTTTTACATCGGAAAAAGTCTTTTTCCCGAGTTTTTTTTCATCCCCTAAAATATCTAAAAGGTCATCAACTATTTGAAAAGCGAATCCTAAATTTTTTCCATAAGAAGATAAAGCTTTAAGTTCTTTAGCTTTTGCCCCTCCTAATATAGCCCCACTTAAAACTGAAGCTTCAATTAAACGAACAGTTTTGTTAAGATGTATCCATTTTAATATTCTTGGATTACCCTTTTTACCTTCCATAAGTAGATCAACCATCTGTCCTCCTACCATTCCCTCAAAACCAATTGCTTTAGAAATAATATAAATTGCCTTTAGAAGTTTTGTTTTTTTAACATTTCTGACTAAATCTGGATGAGTAAAAAACTGAAATGCTAAAGCTTGCAAACCATCACCAGCAAGGATAGCAGTTGCTTCATCAAATGCCTTATGACAAGAGGGTTTACCTCTTCTAAAATCATCATCATCCATACAAGGAAGATCATCGTGAATAAGCGAATAAGTGTGAATACATTCTATTCCTGCTGCAAAAAGAAGGATTTTTCTCCAGTCTCCACCTACAACTTCACAGCTTGCTAAACATAAAATTGGTCTTATTCTTTTTCCTCCAGCAAAAAGACTATATTTGCCTGCAGAAATAACTCTTTTTCCGTAACCTTCCTCCTTAGGAAAATATTTTTCTAAAATCTCCTCAACTTTTTTTCCTCTTTCTTTTAAATAAGATTCAAGATTAAATTTATTTGAACCCATTTTTTAAAAGCTCATAAGCTTTCTCTAAATTCTCCAGTTTAAATCCCTCTTTATCTTTTAAGATAACTTCTATCCTTGCTCTTGCATTCTTGAGTTTTTCTTCACAAAAATGAATAAGTTTTAACCCCTCTTCATAGAGATTTATTGCTTCTTCCAAATCAAGTTCTTTATTTTCTAATTGTTTTAAAATTTGTTCAATCTTCCTTAATGCCTCTTCAAAACTTAATGAATTATTCTTAATCATCATATTTATTCCTCCACTTTTTTAACTTCTACCAAAAGTTTACCTTCGGAAAGGTAAACTTCTAATAATTTTCCTTCTTTCACTTCTTTAGCATTTTTAATAATTTTACCTTCAGGATAGGATTTTACTATACTATAACCTCTTTGTAAAATATTTAACGGAGAAAGGGAAATAAGCAATTTTTTTAAATTTTCTAATTTTTTTTCTTTTTCTATAAAATAGACCTTTATTGAATAAAAAAGTCTATTTTTAAAAAATTTAAGCCTTTCTTCTCCAAACTTTATATTTTCTTGAGGATGTCTTTTTTTAAGTAGGTTTTTTATCTCCCATAATTTTTTTTCCTTTAAACTAAAATATTTTTCTGTTTCTAAAACCAGTTTATGATAATAATCTTTAATTTTCCTTTCTAAATGATGAATAATTTTAAAAGGATTTTTATTTTCAAGCTCTATTTTAACTTCATAAAGACTTTTTTCTTTTTTAGTAAAAATGACTTCTAAAAGTTGGTCTAACTTTTCTTTATAAAGTTTTAATTTATGAAGAATATCTTCTTTTGAAGGGATAATTTCTTCTGCTGCAGCTGTTGGAGTAGCACATCTTCTATCTGCAATTAAGTCACATATAGTATAATCTATTTCATGCCCCACTGCTGAAACAACAGGTATTTTAGAATCTTTTATTCCTAAAATTATATCTTCAGTATAAAATGGAGCTAAGTCTTCAAAAGATCCTCCGCCTCTTGTTATTATAATTACTTCTACATCACTAAAACAATTGTTTATATCCTTTATGGCTTGAACTATTTCTTTTTCAGCACCCTCTCCTTGAACTCTTACTGGATAAATAAGGATTTCCAATTCCCATCTATCTTTACTAACCTTTAAAAAATCCTGCAAAGCTGCTCCAAAAATAGAAGTTATAAGCGCAATCTTTTTCGGATAAAGTGGAATAGCTCTTTTTCTATTAGGATCAAACAAAGGTTGATATTTTCTTATAAGCTCTTCTTTCTTTAAAGTTAAAAGCCCCTTTCCTAAAGGTTCAACCCTTCTAACTATAAAATAACACTCCCCTGAACGAGGATAAAAGCTAAGTTTACCAAAACACAAGACTTTTAGTCCATTTTTTAAATAAGGAGTAATTTCAATATCTTTTTGGTAACTAAAAATTATGGCTTTAAGAGATGCTTCTTCTTCTATTAGATTAAAATAGATATTTCCATTATGAGCGTATCTTAAGTTAGCAACCTCTCCCTCTATCCATAATAGAGGAAATTTAGCTTCTATAAAAGTTTTTAATTCCTGAGTAACCTCCTTTACAGTGAAATATAATTTTTCTCTTTCTTCTATATCAACTTTTACTTCCTCTAATTCATTCATTTAACTCTTTCTGCTTAAAATTTTGTAAGTTTTTATATTAAAAATTATATCTGTTATTATGCTTAAATTCAAGCTCTTTTAAATAATATAAAAGTTTTTTATTTATTTGCACTATAAAACTAATGCAACTATAAATCCCTTGACAATTTCCAAAAATTGAATATGATTATCATTATCAAAAAATATAGGAGGTTAAAAAAAAAATGAGAGTTGCAATTGCAACTGAGGGTGATTTTGTTGCACAACATTTTGGTAAATGCCCTGGCTTTACGATAGTTGACATTGAAAACGGAAAAATTACCCGTAAAAACTTTGTAGAAAATCCCAGTTATAAGTCTCATCAGCCAGGTGCTGTGCCAATGTTTTTGAAAAACCAAAATGTTGATTATGTCATCGCAGGAGGTATGGGACCAAAAGCAATTATGATGTTTGAATCTTTCGGAATAAAAGTATTCGTTGGAGTAACAGGTAAAATTGAAGAAGTTATTGAGGCTTTTATCAAAGGTACATTAACTACCGGAGAAAGTCTTTGTGAACGCGGGGAACATCGTTGCCAGCATTAAAAATTATTTTGATTAAAGTTATAAACTTGACTTTTAAAAAGAAGTGTTAAATTTTAAATTAAATTGAAAATTATTTTCATTATAAACAAAAAGGGGGGTGAAAAAAGATGCCTTGGGGAGACAGAACTGGACCTCTTGGATTGGGTCCAAAAACAGGTAGAGGTTTAGGATTTTGCTCTGGTTATGATATTCCTGGATATATGAATCCAGGACCAAGATTAGGGTTAGGTTGGGGAAGAGGAAGAGGTTGGAGATGGTGGTGTAGATGGTTTGGAGGATTTGGAAGAGGTTGGAGATGGAGATGGTTTTGGAGAATACCTTTTTTCGGAGGAGCTTCTTTTGGAGATGAAGCAGAACTACTTAGGCAGGAAGCAGAAATTCTCAAGAAAAATCTTGAAGCAATTGAGAAACGTTTAAGCGAGCTCGAAAAGAAAAAAGAATCTTAACTAACCAAATAGTTAATTTAAGAAATTTATTTTTTAAAACCTTGGAGACTTTACCTCCAGAGGTAATTTAAAATTTAAAATGGGGGAAAATTATGAAAATTTGTATTACTTCTCAAGGTAAGGATTTAGAATCAGAAATTGATCCAAGATTTGGGCGTTGTAAATATTTTATTTTTTATGATACAGAAACAAATCAATATGAGGTAGTTGAAAATCCTTGGAGAGAAGCTCCTAAGGGAGCTGGAACACAGGCTGGTCAATTTGTTGCCTCTAAGGGAACTAAAATTTTAATAACAGGAAATGTGGGTCCTGGTGCAGAATGGGTTATAATATCAGCAGGAATAAAAATTGTAGAAGCTAAAGGTAAAGTAATAGATGCAATAAATAAAGCTAAGAGGGAAATTGAATAAAAAGATAGCTTTTTAAAATGGACCAATCTAAAAATATACTCTACCCTTTTTCTGCTTTTGCTGAAAAATATGATGCCTGGTATGATTCTGAAGAAGGCAGGATTTTGTATGAAAACGAGAAAAAATGCCTTGAGCTTTTGATTAAAGATTGTGAAAAGGTTTTAGAAATAGGTGTGGGAACAGGAAGATTTTCTGTTTTAGCAAATCAAGCTATTGGCGTTGATATCGCTTTTCCTCCACTAAAAATTGCTAAAAATAGAGGAATTTTTGTTATTCAAGCAAGGGCAGAGAGATTACCCTTTAAAGATAAAACTTTTGAATGCATTATGTTTATTGTTACACTAAGTTTTGTTGAAGATTTAGTGAAAGCTTTGCTTGAAGCTAAAAGGGTTTTAAAAAAGAATGGTAAAATTATCATTTGCGAAGTTTTTAAAGAATCTGAGCTTGGAAAACTTTATGAAGAAAAAAAGAAAAAAAGACATCCCTTTTATAGCTATGCTACTTTTTATAGTTTTACTGAATTTAAAAAAATTTTAGAAAATTGTGGACTAAAAATTAATAATATCTACGGAACACTTGTAAATTATCCTTGTAAGCCTCCAAATTTAGAATCTCCATTAAAACTCTCTTTAGAAAATCCCTATTTTAACAAATTACCCGGATTTGTTTGTTTAGAAGTGATACCATGATTATTTCAGTTGCCAGCGGAAAAGGTGGTACAGGAAAAACTACTGTTGCAGTTTCTCTTGCCTTAAGTATTGAAAATTCACAAATAATTGATTGCGATGTAGAAGAACCAAATGTTCATTTATTTTTGAATCCAGAAATTAAAGAAAAAATTAAAGTAAAAACTCTCATTCCTGAAGTAGATAAAAATAAATGTAATTATTGTGGTTACTGTAGTCAAATATGTGTCTATAATGCTCTGGCTGTGCTAAAATTTAATTCAACTGGAGAGGTTTTACTCTTTCCTCATCTGTGTCATGGATGTGGGGGATGTATTTTACTTTGTCCTGAAAAGGCTATAAATCAAGGTTTTAGAGAGATTGGAGAAATTACAATAGGTTATAGGGAAAATGTAGAATTTGTAGAAGGAAAACTTAACATATCAGAAGTGCTTGCTCCTAAAGTGATTGAAAAAGCAAAAAATTTTATAAAACCTGATAAAATAGCTATAATTGATGCACCACCAGGAACAACTTGTCCTACAGTGTCTGCTATTAAAGGTTCTGATTTTTGCCTTCTTGTTACAGAACCAACTCCTTTTGGACTACATGATCTTGAACTTGCTTATGAAGTTACTAAGGCATTAAAAGTCCCTTCAGGTGTAGTAATTAATAAATCCGAAGATGATAAAATTATTGAAGATTTCTGTAAAAAAAATAATCTTCCCATTTTAATGAAAATCCCTTTTAAAAGGGAAATTGCTGAACTTTATTCTAAAGGAGTGCCTTTAGTAGTTGGCATGCCTAAATATAAAGAAAATTTTCAAAAACTTATTACTTTAATAAAAAATTTCAAAAAATGAAACAAATTTTAGTAATAAGTGGAAAGGGCGGAACAGGAAAAACCTTTTTTGCAGGTTGTTTAGCTGTTTCATTACCAAACAAAGTAATTGTTGATTGCGATGTTGATGCAGCCAATCTTCATTTAATTTTGCATCCAAAAATTGAACAATCCTTTGAATTTATTGGTGGTAAAATCGCTTTTATTGATGAAGAGAAATGCACAACTTGTGGAGCCTGTAAGGAAGTATGTCAATTTTCCGCTATAACAGAGGATTTTCAAATTGATGAATTTTCTTGTGAAGGTTGTACTATCTGTAGTTATGTATGTCCTACCTCTGCTGTTATTATTAAAGATAGAATATCAGGAAGTTATTTTATTTCAAATACTGATTATGGTAAAATGGTTCATGCAAAGCTTGGCATTGCTCAAGAAAACTCAGGAAAGCTTGTTACAAAATTAAGAGAGATTGCTAAAGAAATTGCTGAAACGAATGGTGCAGATTTTATTATTATTGATGGACCACCTGGTGTTGGATGTCCTGTTATGGCATCAATGACGGGGGTTGATCTTGTTCTTGCAATAACAGAACCAACAGTATCGGGATTTCATGATTTAAAAAGAGTCATTGACCTTGCCAAACATTTTAAAGTTGAAATAAAAGTAATTATTAACAAATATGATTTAAACATAGAGATGAGTAAGAAAATAGCTAAGGATCTTGAAAAATTAAATATTAAAATTATAGGAATGATACCTTTTTCTGAAGAAATCCTTGCCTCTGTAAAAGCAGGAGTCCCCTTTTTAAAATTTTCAAAAAGCAAACTGTCAAAAGATATTGAAAAATTAATCCACAAAATCTTAGATTCTCTTTAATTATGATTTCCTCATTTGGGGAAATTATTCCCCAAATGGGAAAATCTTAAAATTTTTATAAACTACTTAAATCATTTAAAATTAATCTTTAGCGGGTTTTTAAAAATAGGTATACTTTTTGCAATATTAAAAAACAAAAATTTAAAAAGGGGGGTTAGTTATGAAGAAGGTACTTAGTTTAATTACTGCTTTAATTCTTTTTGCATCACCTGTTTTTGCAACTAAACAAGCTGGTTCTGTAGCTGGAAATGCTACAAATGCTACTGCTACTCAGGAAGTTAAAAAACCTGTAAAGAAAGTTAAAAAAGTAAAGAAAGTAAAGAAAGTAAAGAAAGAAGAAAAGAAAGAAGAAGGTACAACAGCAGCTCCTGAGAAAAAGTAAATTTATTTAAACTTTAACCCTCTGGGATTTCCCCAGAGGGTTTTATTTTATAACATCATCCAATTTTATACCTAAGTCTTTAGCTTTTTTGAGCATTTCTAAAAGTTGAATTTTTAATTTTTCTTTTTCTTCAATTTCAGTTTCTTCTATCTTTGTTTCTTTTTCCATAAAATAAATTTTAAAACTTTCTAATGGTTTCATCTCCATTACTTCAATTGTCACAGAAATAGGTTTGAATTCATTATTCGGTGTATCTTCATATTCTATAGTTATTCTTGTAGGTTTCTCAGAAGCTTCCCTTTTATTCATTTCTTCGATAAGTCTTCTTGAAAGCTCAAGCCATATATTTTTATTTTTTTCTTTAATATCTTCAGACACATTTTTTCCGTAAAATAATGAATAAAACCACCTTTTTAATCTGAATATAGCTCCTCTACCTGTTGGTGCAATTTTAAATCTTTGTTGTTTTATCTCCATAATCAATATTATACATTATAATTTTAAAAACTTAAGTAGTTACATCTTGTGTTAAAAGACTCAAAAAATTAATCTCTTTTAGAGCTTCGATCAATTTATTTCTTACTTTAAACCATATAGGATGAACAGGGCATTGAGAAGAAAGGTTACAAATTTCTCTATTAATAACGCATCTATTTAGGGTAATAGCTTTTTCTATAGCCACAATAACATCATAAAGGGTTATATCTTTTGGTTTTTTGACTAATTTTACCCCCCCTGATACCCCCCTTTTAAGTTTCAGTAAACCTGCCTTTTCAAGTTGTTTTAATATTTTCATTAAAAACTTTTTTGGAATTTGCATTTCATTTGAAATCTCTTCAGCTTTTGAAGTATAATTTTCTTTTTTTGAAAGACAAAGCACTGTTCTTATTGCATAATCTGTTTCTCTTGTAATCTGTAACCCCTTAATAGCCTTCCTCCTTAAGTTCTTCTTCTGTTATTTTATACATAAATGTTTTATATGTCCAAGCCTGATATAAGAGAACAATAGGGACAAAAATTATCACTACAATGGTCATCACTTTCAAAGTATAGGGACTTGAAGAGGAATTAAATATGGTAAGATTATATTTTGGATCAATTGATGAAGGAATTAAATTTGGATATAGTCCTATCACTCCGCTAAAGACAAGAGCAATAATAAATAGAAAAGAAAATAAAAATGCGCTCCCGTTTTTATTTTTCATAATATAAGACCCAGTAAGAAGTAGGCAAACTAAAGCCAAAGCTGGAACAATAAACCATATAGGCATTTTTATAAAGTTATCATAGAGATTTGTAAATAGGGCTGTAAAAACAAAAAATAATACAGCAGTAATTGCCTGTAAAAACCAAAATTTCTTTGCTATTGAAAGTGCACGGTTAGCTAATTCCTCAGGGACTCTTAATGATACCCACAGTCCTCCATGAACTATAAAAGTAAAAAGAAAGAGTAACCCTACAAGCAATCCATAAGGATTAAGGAGGCTAAAAAAAGTTCCATAGTAGCCAGAATCATCAAAGGGAAGTCCTTTAAAAATGTTTCCAAAGGCAACACCAAAAAGTAGAGCTGGAATAAAACTGCCTACAAATAACCAAAAATCCCAAAATTTTTTCATTCCTTCAGAAGTTGATTTTCCTCTAAGTTCCACAGCAACACCTCTAAATATTAAAGCAAAAAGTATTATTAATAAAGGAGTGTAAAGATAGCTAAACATATAAGCATAAGTTGTAGGGAAGGCAGCAAAAGTAGCTCCTCCTGCAGTAATTAACCATACTTCATTGCCATTCCAAACTGGACCTATAGCATGTAGCACTGCTCTTTTGTCAATTTCACTTTTACTAATAAAAGGGTAAAGAATACCTGCTCCTAAATCAAATCCATCAAGGGCAAAATAAACTGCCCAAAGTAAACCCCATAAAACAAACCATATAATTTGGAATTCCATTTTTACACCTCCTTTGGTTCAGGTCCTTTTTTTGCATATTTTGAAAGAAGATAAATATCGATAATTCCAAGAGCGCTATAAAAAATTGTAAATCCAATAAGAGAAGCTATAACCTGTATAGGCTCCACTGCTTTGGAAACAGCATCAGAAGTTCTCAGTAATCCATAGACAATCCAAGGTTGTCTGCCTACCTCTGCTACAATCCAGCCAAGTTGTGCTGCTATATAAGGAAGCGGAATTGACCATAAAAGAATTCTTAAAAGTGTTGTGCTTTGCTCAATTTCTTTAAATTTAACCAAAGCTAAAAAGGAAAGAAGAATAAAAAGAAAACCAAATCCTACCATTAATCTAAAACTTACAAAAGTAAGTGTTACTGGGGGTCTATCTTGAGGTGGAAATTCCTTAAGTCCTTTAATTTCTTTCTTCCCAGCTAAAAAACTAAGCAAACCTGGAATTCCTATTGCCTCAACTAAATTTTTCTCATTTTTTGGGTCAGGAATAAGCAGGAGATACATTGGTGCATCTTTGGTAGTTTCCCAAAGAGACTCCATTGCAGCAATCTTTGTTGGTTGGGTATGGGCAACTTCATGAGCATGAAAATGACCAATAAACGCAACTAAAATAGAACTTATAAGTGCAAAGGTGGCTCCGATCTTAAAAGATTTTTTAAAAAATTCAGTTTCATTTTTTCTCAAAAGATGATAAGCAGAAACTCCCAGAATAAAAAATCCTGCTACAACCCAGCCTGACATAACAGTATGGAAAAATTTAAGTATTGCATAGGGATTAGTTACAACTGCCCAGAAATCAACCATTTCTGCCCTTCCATTTCTTATTACATAACCTACAGGATTTTGCATCCAGCCATTGGCAATTAAAATCCATAAAGCAGAAATATTAGTTGCTAATGCTACAAGCCATATTGAAAAGGCATGAAGTTTAGGTGAAATTCTATTCCATCCGAATATCCAAACACCAAGAAAAGTAGATTCAAGAAAGAATGCCAAAGTTGCTTCAATAGCAAGGGGAGAACCAAAAATATCTCCAACATAGCGAGAATATTCTGCCCAGTTCATTCCAAATTGGAATTCCATTGTTATTCCTGTAACTATTCCTAAGGCAAAATTAATCAGAAAAAGTACTCCCCAAAACTTTGCCATCCTTAAATAATCTTTATCTCCAGTTGCTACATATTTGCTTTCCATATAAGCTACAAGAACTGAAAGCCCCAAAGTAAGAGGAACAAAAATAAAATGAAAAGCAGCGGTTATGGCAAATTGAAGCCTACTTAACAAAACAATATCCATTTTTTACCTCCTGTAATTTTATTATTAATTACTTCTATTATCAACTTTTAAAATTTTATAAAGAACAATTTTTTCTAATTTTATTATTGATTAATTTTATCCACTTTAAAAAATTTGTCAAGAGAAATTTTTTATCAAAGGTATCTATTTTTATCTTAAGTTGTTAATTAGCTTTTCTACTTTCTTTTTTATCTCCTCTCTTACTTTTCTAAAAACTTCTAATTTTTCTTCTTCTGAGCCTTCTGCCTTTGCTGGATCTGGAAGACCCCAATATTCCCTATATGCAGTAGGTATATAAGGACAGGTTTCTGCAGAATCTTCACAAAGGATTATCACTATATCAAGTTCATTATAGGGTATATTTTCAATAGACTTTGGATAATGAGAGGGAAGGATTAACGTTTAATGCTGGAGAAGAACCTGCAGAATAAATTTCTACTTGCTTTCCATACAACTTAGCAAAATATTTAACATATCCTTCTGCCATTTGACTTCTTGCTGAATTTCCACTACATATAAAACCTATTTTGATATCCTAATTAAAATTTTATCAAAAAAAATTTAAATTGTAAAAAACAAAATTCGGGATTATAATTTAAAAGGCCAAAAATATCAAATAAGGAGGAGGTGAAAAGATGAAGAGATTTGTAGCCTTTTTAGTTGGAGTTTCTCTTTTAGGCTTATCTGCTGTTTATGCTAAAGGTCCTCAAGGTGGACCAGAAAAAGCTGGTCCTAAACCTTATCAAGGAGCTGGAATAGGTAAAGAGGTTAGCAATGCCACTAAGGAATTAAAGGGACAGGAAGAAAAAAAAGGATTTGGGCAAACTGTTAGAGAAAGAGCACGTGAAAAGTCAAGAATTCAAGAACATAAAGAGCTAAAGAAACAACAAAAAATTCAAAAACAAATCAAACCAAAAGCTGGTACTGGCAATGCAACCTCTCAATAATCTAATTTAGATAATTTTAAAACATTAATAAAACACTCTAATCTTTTAGGCATACTTAGTTATTTCTTAAAGGTTAATTATCGATTCTTGACTTAAATTTTTAAATTTTTAAAATTATGTTATGGAAAAGGAAAGGCTTGTTCCTGATACAAGTGTATTTACTAATCCTAATGTTTACACACAATTTGGAAAAAATCCTTCAGAAGCTTTTACCAATTTTCTTTTAATGGTTGCTGAGTTAGAAGGTGATGTTGCGGTTTATATTCCTACCTCGGTTTTTGAAGAATTAAAAAGAATGCTAACAGATCTTAAACTTCCTCCGAAAGCTCGTTCAGTCTTAAAAGTAAAATCTCCCAAAAAATATGAGCTTTATATACCTGCTTTTTTAATGTATGAATTTATTGAAGAATTAAGAAATAGAATTAATAAAGGTTTAAGAGTTGCTGAGGAAGCTGTAAAAGCATCAACTTATAAAAAGCCTGAAGAAGTTTTAAAGTTTTTAAGAAAAAGATATAGAGAAGTTTTAAGAGAAGGAATTGTAGATAGTAAAGAAGACCTGGAATTAATTCTTCTTTCTTTAGAACTTGATGCAATAGTTCTTTCTGCTGATAAAGGAGTTTTAAATATGGCAGATAAATTAGGATTAAGATATTTAGAACCAAAAGATATAAAAGATACTTTAGAAGGTTTTAAACTTTGGTAGCTATTTAATTTCTAATTCTTTAAACATAATATCCTGTAGGATAAGTTCTGCTAAATCCTTAGCTAAAATCTTTAAAGCCTCTTCTCTTCCAGGATCAAGAACATTTGAGGTAACTTCAATAGGAACGCGATATATCTCATATCTACTTAATTTGCCCTCTAAAATAACTTTACCTTCTTTTTTTTCTATAAGCTTATACTTTCCTTCAAATTCAATTTTTCTTTCCTTAGTTTGAATAAAGGTTTCATAAGCTACAGGAACTAAATATACTTTCGTTATTTCTCCTTTTAATATTAAGTCAGCTCTTGATTCATCATATACAGGCATTAAAAATTTCCCCTCAGCTAATTTATGTCTTAGTTCATAAGCGAGCATCTCTCCTAAGGCAGTTTCTGAAGTAAAGTTTTTCCAAGGGGCAATATAAACAGTTTGCCATTCAGGCTTAAAATAGGAAGGTCTTTCTTGAAATTGGTAACCACAGGAAAAAAAGAAAAAACTAAGAAACAACAAAATTAACCAATTTCTTAGGCACAAATACCACATTTTTTAAATTCTTTCCCTCCAAATATTTTTTTATTTTTGGACGCTCTTGAGCTAATCTTATAATTTCTTCCTTAGAAAGCTCAACAGGAACCTCTATCTGATCTCTTACTTTACCATTAACTTGAATTACAAGAATAAAGATATCTTCTTCAATAAGAGCAGGATCATATTCAGGAAATTTCTCTAAGGAAATAAAAGTTTTATGCCCCAATTCCTCCCAAAGTTCTTCTGCAATATGAGGACAAATTGGAGAAATAAGAAGTAAAACCTTATCAAAACATTCCTTTAAAACTTTTTTATTTTTTTCATCTTCTGTAGAAATCTCTTTTAAAGTATCCTCTAAAAGGTTTAAAAATTCCATAATAGCTGCTATAGCTGTATTAAAGTGGAGCCTCTTTTCTAAATCTTCTGAAACTTTTTTAATGGTTTGGTGAAGTTTTCTTCTCAATTTTAAAAGATTGTTGGGAAGATCTTTCAAATCTTCCTCTTTATAAGAGACTTCTTTTAATTTTTCTGCATAATTTATAACCAAATTATATAATCTTTTCAAAAATCTAAATGCTCCTTCAATTCCGTGATCACTCCATTCAAGATCTTTTTCTGGTGGAGCTGCAAAAGCTATAAATAATCTAACTGTATCAGCTCCATATTTTTCAATCATTTGATCTGGATCAACAATATTGCATTTGCTTTTAGACATTTTTTCAAATTTTCCAACAATAACCTCTTTTCCACATCCATCTTTTAAACATTTTCCTTCAGGAGAAACCTCTTCTGGATAAAGCCAGCCATGAATAGGACATTTATAGGTTTCTTTTATTACCATCCCTTGAGTTAATAGATTAAGAAAGGGCTCATCTAAATCAAAATAGCCAAGATCTCTCAAAACTTTTGTAAAAAATCTGGCATAAAGTAGGTGTAAAATAGCATGCTCTATTCCACCGATGTATTGATCAACAGGAAGCCAATATTTTATATCCTCTTTATTAAAAGGTTCAGGATAATTGGGACAGGCAAATCTTGCGAAATACCAAGAAGATTCTACAAAAGTATCAAAAGTATCAGTTTCTCTTTTTGCTTGAGAACCGCATTTTGGACATTTAGTATTTACAAATTCAGAAAGATTAGGAAGAGGCGACCTTCCTGAAGGATCTATTTGAGCATCTAAAGGTAAGATTACAGGAAGATTTTCTATTTTTTCCGGAACAATTCCACATCTTTCGCAATAAATCATTGGAATAGGACATCCCCAATATCTCTGACGAGAAATTCCCCAATCTCTTAACCTATAAGTAACTTTCTTTTTACCAAGTCCCTTTTCTTCTAAATATGCTGTTATTTTAGCTTTACCCTCAATACTGTCTAATCCTGTAAAGATGTCTGAATTAACCATAATGCCTGGTTCTTCATAAGCACTTTCCATCTCCTCAGGAACTAAATCTTTATCCTTAGGTTTAATAACAACTTTAATAGGAAGCTTATATTTTTTAGCAAATTCGAAGTCTCTCTGGTCATGGGCAGGAACACACATTATAGCACCTGTTCCATATTCCATTAAAACAAAATTAGCAACAAAAAGAGGCAATTTTTCAGCTGTAAGAGGATGAAAGGCATAGGTTTCCAAAAAGAGACCTTCCTTTTCAGCTATACCAGCTTCTATATCTCTTCTTTCTTTTCTAACTTTTTCTATAAAATTTTCTAATTCCTTTTTTAATCCTTTTTTCTCTGCAATTTTTTTAGCCATTGGATGTTCTGGAGACATACAAACGAAAGTCGCACCAAAAAGAGTATCTGGACGAGTAGTATACACAATAAGGTCTTCTTCTATTTCAGGAATTGGGAATTTGATTTCTGCTCCTTCACTTTTTCCTATCCAATTTATTTGCATGGTTATAACTTTTTCAGGCCAATGTCCTTCAAGTTTTTTAAGGTCTTCTAAAAGTTCTTCAGCATAAGCTGTAATTTTAAGAAACCATCCTTCCATTTCTTTAAGGGTGACCTCTTCTCCGCATCTCCAACAAGCTCCATTTTCTACTTGCTCATTTGCAAGAACCGTGTGACAAGAAGGACACCAATTTACTAAGGTTTTTTTTCTATAAGCAAGACCTCTTTCATACATTTCTATAAAAAAACGCTGTTCATGTTTGTAATATTCAGGATCACAGGTTGCGAATTCCCTACTCCAATCATAGCTAAAACCAAGTTTTTTTAATTGATTCCTCATATAATCTATATTTGAATAGGTCCACTTAGCTGGATGAACTCCGTGTTTAAGGGCTGCATTTTCTGCAGGAAGTCCAAAAGCATCCCAACCCATAGGATGTAAAACATTATATCCTTTCATTCTCTTTACTCGAGCTAATATATCTCCTAAGGTATAGTTTCTTACATGCCCCATATGAATTCTACCTGAAGGATAAGGAAACATCTCTAAAACATAATATTTAGGCTTTGAAGGATCTCTTTTTACTTCAAAAATTTTATTTTCTTCCCAAAGTTTTTGCCATTTAGCTTCTATAGAAGAAAAATCATATTTTTTCATAGATAATCCTCCTAAACTGCCTTTACAAAAATTTATTCTTCTTCATAAATATTTTTTATTATAGCATCTGCAAATTCAGAACATTTAACTTCTTTTGCTCCTTCAAGCTGTCTTGCAAGGTCATAAGTAACTATTTTTTGTTGAATAGTTTTAGAAAGTGCTTTCCATATAAGATCTGCTGCCTCTTTCCAACCGATATATTCGAGCATCATTTTTCCAGAAAGAATAAGTGAAGAAGGATTCACCTTATCAAGTCCTGCATATTTTGGAGCAGAACCATGAGTAGCTTCAAAAATAGCATATCCATCTCCTATATTAGCACCTGGCGCCATACCTAATCCACCTACTTGAGCTGCAAGGGCATCTGAAAGATAATCTCCATTTAAATTAGGAGTTGCAAGAACACTATACTCTTCAGGTTTCAAAAGTGCCCATTGAAACATAGCATCTG
This sequence comes from Thermodesulfobacterium geofontis OPF15, assembly GCF_000215975.1. Lineage (NCBI taxonomy): Bacteria > Pseudomonadati > Thermodesulfobacteriota > Thermodesulfobacteria > Thermodesulfobacteriales > Thermodesulfobacteriaceae > Thermodesulfobacterium > Thermodesulfobacterium geofontis. The sequence goes on from NC_015682.1 coordinate 1,430,881, forward strand.
CAATTCTATCTTTTATTACTATAATTCCTTCTGGAACTCCATTAGGATATTTTTCAGGAACCTCATTTTCAAAAACGGTTTTATCTGGAAATTCCTCTTTAGCTAGTTCATACCCCCAATTTCTAAAAGCCCCTTCTGTATATTTCATTATATTTCCTTTGTGAACAAGAGTAACACTTGGGTAACCATTTTCTAAAGCATATTTTATAGCTTTCCGAACAAGTCTATAGGTCCCAAATTTACTTATAGGCTTAATTCCAATTCCAGAATCTTCTCTTATTTCTTTTCCAAAATTTTCTTTTATAAATTCTATAAGTTTTTTGGCTTCCTTTGATCCCGCAGGATATTCAATTCCTGCATAAACATCCTCTGTATTTTCTCTAAAAACTACCATATTTACTTTCTCTGGATACTTAACTGGAGATGGTGTTCCAGGGATCCATTTTATGGGTCTTACACAAGCATAAAGATCTAATACTTGTCTTAAAGTAACATTAAGACTCCTAAATCCACCTCCAACTGGTGTAGTAAGCGGACCTTTAATAGCAACCACACATTCTTTTATAGTTTGTAAAGTTTCTTCTGGTAAGTAATTACCTGTTTCTTTATAAGCTTTTTCACCTGCTAAAATTTCTTTCCAGAGGATTTTTCTTTTGCCATTATAAGCTTTTTCAATCGCTGCATTTAAAACTTTTAAAGTTGCTCTCATTATATCTGGACCAATTCCATCTCCTTCTATATAAGGAATTTCAGGATCATCTGGAACATCAAGAGAAAAATCACTTCTAAGTCTTATTTTTCCCATATTTTAAAAAACCTCCCCTAAAATTTATCCTAAAAATCTTAATCCAAGTAAGAATTTTGACAAGATAAAAAACTCCCTATATAATATTTTAAATAATTATGGATATTGCAAAAGAAATTAAAAAATATCTTATCTACCTAAATGAATTGGGATTTAGTTATATTCCTGCTGATGAAAATTTTAAAAAATTATTGAAAAATAATACCTATTTCTCAGAAAATAATTTAGAAAAAATTAAAAATGCTATAGCTAATTGTGAAAAATGTCCTCTTTGTAGAGTAAGAAAACAACCTATATGGGGTGAAGGAGATTTAGAAGCAAAACTTATGCTTATTACTGAGTTTCCAGATAAAGACGAAGATTTTTATGGTAAACCATTTGTAGGAGCTATGGAGGAACTTCTAGAGAAAATATTAAAAAGTATAAATTTAACAAGAAAAGACTTTTTCATTACCCATGCTGTTAAATGTAAGACCCCTGGAGGTAGACCTCCTGAATTTGAAGAAATTTCAGCTTGTAAAACCTATCTTCTTAAACAGATTAAGTTTTTAAATCCTAAACTTATTTTAGCTTTTGGATTTACACCTCCAAAAATCTTTTTTGATAATAACCCTACCCTCTCTTCTATCAGAGGACAGCCTATAAAAATTAAAGATTCTATCATTCTTTTTACTTATCATCCTAATTATATGCTTAAAAACCCAGCTGTAAAACGTTTATTATGGGAAGACTTACAAAAATTTAGGAAATTTTATGAACAAATTTTTAAAATTTCTTAAAATTTTTTTCCTAATTAGCTATTTTCTTTGTTCTTCAGGTTTTTGTAAAGAAAATAAGATTTTTTTAGTTAAAATCGATGCTCCTATAACCCCAGTTATTGCTAATTTTTTAATATATAGTATTGATTTAGCTAATAAAGAGGCTTCTCAAGCTTTAATCATAGAATTGGATACTCCCGGAGGATTAGTTGAGTCTACAAGAGAAATTGTGAAAGAAATTTTACAAAGTAAAGTTCCCATTATTGTATATGTAAGTCCCTCAGGAGCAAGAGCAGCTTCAGCAGGAACCTTTATTTTACTTGCTTCCCACTTAGCAGCTATGGCTCCGGGAACACGTGTAGGCGCTGCTCATCCTATAGAACTTACAGGAAAAGCCGACGAAAAGGTGATGGAAAAAATAACTAACGATTTAGTTACTTGGGCTAAAAATCTTGCCCAAATGAGAAAAAGAAATGAAAAATTTGCTGAAGAAGCTGTGAAAAAAAGTAAAAGTATTACAGAAACAGAAGCTCTTAATTTGGGAGTTATAGAAATAATAGCCAAAGATTTGAATGAACTTATCCAAAAGGCTCATGGAAAAAGTGTTATAATAGATGAACAAAAAATTTCTTTAAATTTAAAAAATTGTGAAATAAAAGAAATTAAAGAAGATTTAAAAACGAAGATCTTGAAAATTTTAACTAATCCCAATTTAGTATATTTACTTTTAATGCTTGGACTTGCTGGTCTTTATTTTGAATTTTCTCATCCAGGAACAATTTTCCCAGGGGTAATAGGAACAATTTGTTTAATTCTTGCCTTAGTAGGTTTAAGTATTTTACCTGTTAATTATGCAGGTTTAGCTTTAATTATTTTAGGTGGAATCCTTTTCTTTTTAGAATTACAGATAGCTTCACACGGACTCCTTGCTCTTGGAGGAGGTATTTGTCTTCTTTTAGGATCTCTTATGCTTTTTGGGAAAAATCCTCCCTCTCTGAGAGTTTATCAACCCTTTTTATACACAGTAATTCTAACCATTTCTGCAGCTTTGGGAGGTATTACTTATTTAGCTATAAAAACACTTAGAAAAAAACCTGTTTCGGGTAGAGAAGCCCTTATTAATAAAATCGGGAAAGTAATAGAAGATGTAGGACCAAAAGAAGGTAAGATATTTGTAGAGGGTGAAATATGGAAAGCTGTAGCTGATGAATATATTCCAAAGGGAACAAAAGTAATAGTAATTGAAAAGCAAGGATTTGTTTTAAAAGTAAAACCTTTAAAAGCGCAATTTAAATGAAAAAAATTATTTACCTCTTTTTGTTTTTATTAATCTTTAATAAAGCTTCTTATGGTTTAGAAAATTCTACTAATAATTGTAAAACCATAAATTTCGATTTAGAAAACAATGAATTTTTTATTGAGATTGAAGGATTTTCCGCAAAACCTGTAAAAAAGGAATCTATCACCTTTCTGGGAAATATTGTAATAGAAAAAAGAATCTATAAGAATTCAAATAAAAAATTAAAAGTCAGTTTATATAGAGGAAAAAATCTTATTAACAATTGGAAACTTTTGCTTTTTTCTCTAAGCGGCTTTTCTGAAGAAAGTTTAAAAGATTTAGAAATAGAAAATTTTAAAGCAAAAGTTTATGAAAAAGAAAATTATAAAGCAGTTATTTTACCCTTATTAGAAAGTGAAAATATGGGATTAGTAATTATTTTTAGCTCTGAAACCTTAACCTTAGAAGAAATGATAGATCTAATAAAAAAATTTCCTATTCAAAAATTCTATTTATCCTCTTGCTCTTAAAATTAACTCTTTCATTTCTCTTACAGCATCTTTAATTCCTACAAAAAGAGCTCTTGAAACAATGCTATGTCCTATACTAAACTCTTCTATCTGAGGTATAGCTGCAACAGGTCCTATGTTTTCATAATTTAAGCCATGTCCAGCATGAACTATAAAACCGAGATCTTTAGCTAATCTTGCAGAAATTTCAATTTTATTAAGTTCCTCTTCTCTTTTTTCATCTGTTTCAGCTTCTGCATACATTCCTGTATGAATTTCTATGATTTGAGCACCTGTTTTTTTAGCAAGTTTTATAGCTTTTTCATCTGGATTTAAAAATAAGCTTACTTTTATCCCTGCTTCGTTAAGTTCTTTAACTGCTTTTTTAACCTCCTCTACCCTTCTCTCTAAATTCATTCCTCCTTCTGTGGTAATCTCTTCTACCCTTTCTGGAACCAAAGTAACCTGATAAGGTTTTATTTCTTTTGCAAATTTAATTAGATAATCATCTATAGCCATCTCTAAGATAAGTTTAGTTTTTATAATCTCCTTTATAATTCTTACATCCCTTTCTTTAATATGCCTTCTATCAAGCCTTAAATGAACAACAATTCCATCAGCCCCTCCAAGTTCTGCAAGTACTGCAGCATGAACAGGATCAGGATAACAGGTTCTTCTTGCTTCTCTTACAGTTGCTACATGATCTACATTTACTGCCAATTTTGCAGGCATATATTCCCTCCTTTTAAGAAAATTTATAAGTTTCTTCTTATCTTTTTTAAAGGCAATTTTATTAAGTAAGTTTAACTCATTTTTTAACATAAGAAAAGGTGAAAACCATCCCCTTTCATGGTCATAATCTAAAAGATGAAAAAGTCCATGAGTAACTAAAGCAAGAAGATAATTTTTAAAATCAATTTCATAAATTTTTGATTCCTCTTTTGCTTTCTCAACAGATATAATAATTTCTCCCAAAATATTAGAAATCAAAGGGCTTTCCTTAGCAAATGGAAAGGCTAAAACATTAGTAGGATATGGTCTTCCTAAATATTGAGTATTGAGTTTTTTAATATGTTTATTATCTGTAAAAACTAAAGATATTTCCTTATGGAAGAGTTTTAAATATTTTAAGGCTTTTTCTATTCTTTTTTTTAATTCATTGATTTCTTTTTGGGAAATAAGTTTTTTAGAGGTAAGATGTATTAAAATTGGCATTATTTTTCAAAGACTTTTTTAGCAAATATTAAATATCCTGTATGAGCAACCATTCTGTCTTCTGGACGAAGTCTTTCTGGATTAGTTTTATAATGTCTTAAAAGTATTTCTACAACCTCTATTTCTATAAAAGGGCATTTTTCAAGTTCTGAAAGGCATTGAGAAACTTGATTAGCTGTAGGAACCAAAATACCAAGTGGATGACCACCTTTTAAAGCTTCCCAAGAACCTTTAATGAGTACCCAAGGTGTTTTTACATCTAAAAATACTGCATCAACTTCTTTTTCTTCAAAATTTTCTAAAACTTCTACATTTTTAAAAATAACTCTATGCAAAAGCCCAAGTTTTTTTAAATTTTTCTTTGCAACTTCCTGAAATTTTAATTCCTTTTCATAGGAAATTACTTTTCCTTCCTCCCCTACTATATAAGCAAATGCTGAAGTAAGAGCACCTGAACCTCCTCCACATTCAAGAACTATTTTCCCAGGACCTATGTTGAGTTTTAATAGAATATATCCTATGTCCTTAGGATAAATTATTTGGGTTATTCTTTCTATTTTTTTTATAAAGTCATAGATTGTAGGCTTTAAAATATAAAATTTTTCTCCCTTTTTTCCATAAATAACATCTCCGTAAGTTTTTCCTATTAAATCTTTTAAATTTAAAAAGTCTTTATGAGTATGAAAATCTTGGTCTTTTATTTCAACAAGATAGGATTTTTCATCTGAAGTCAAAAGTAAAACATAATCTCCTTCTTTTAGAGACATTTATGATTAAACTTTTAAAAAAGTTTTAAAAGCTTTATAAGTCATATATAAATCACCTTTATGAGCAATTTCAAATGGAGAGTGCATAGAAAGTAAAGGGGGACCAGCATCAACTATATCCATACCATAGGAGGCAAAATATTTAGAAACTGTTCCTCCACCACCTTCATCTACTTTTCCCATAGAACATACTTGATAGATAACTTTATTTTCATCCCAATTTTTAAGAAGCCAAGCTAAAAATTCAACGTGAGCTTCATTTGCCATATACTTACCACCATGACCTGTATACCTACTTACTGCTATTCCAAATCCAAGCTTCGCATCATTAAGTTTATCATGAACTTCCATATAATTAGGATCAATTCCTGCTGTTACATCTGCTGATATAGCTTTTGTTTTAGTCATTATATTAAAAAAGTTATCTGCAGTAGAAGAAAGACCAGAATTTTTAATTAGATTATATATAATTCCTTCAAAAATTCTACTTTTTGCAGATGTATTACCTTCAGAACCAATTTCCTCCTTGTCCATAAATAAAATTAAATTAGTATACTCTGGGTCTTCTACTTCTAAAAAGGCTTTTAAAGATGTAAAAGCACAAATTCTATCATCCTGTCCATATCCCCCTACAAAGGATCTATCAAGTCCAACTTCTCGAGCCGAACCAGCTGGCACTATATATAACTCTGCAGATACAAAATCTTCCTCTTTTATTCCATATTTTTTGTAAATAAGTTCTAAAAATTTAAGTTTTACTTTTTCTTTTACTTTTTCATCTTTCCCTTCAACAGGAATACCTGCTACCAAAACATTCAATTTTTCTCCCACAATAGCTTCTGAGAGTTTCTTTTCTGCTTGAATTTTTTTTGCAAGATGGGGAAGTAAATCACAAATTGTAAAAACAGGATCTTCTTTGTTTTCACCTATGACTATTTTAATTATTCTTCCATCTTTTTTAGCTACAACCCCATGTAAAGCAAGAGGTTGAGCTACCCAATGGTATTTTTTAATTCCTCCATAGTAGTGAGTTTTTAAAAAAGCTAAATCTGTGTCCTCAAAAAGAGGATGAAGTTTTAGATCAAGTCTTGGGGTATCAATATGACTAACAATAATCCTTAAGCCTTCTGTAATTGGTTTTTTACCAAGTTTCCAACAAGCTAAAAATTTGTTTTTATAAATAAAGTATCCCTTTTTAAAATCATTTTCTTTGAAGCCTTCTTTTTCAAGAAGTTCCTTCCCAAATTCTACAGTTTCTCTTTCAGTTTTAACTATTGAGAGAAATTCTATATATTCTTTAGCTATTTTTTCTAAAAGGTTTTTTTCCTCTTCATCTATTTCTTCATAAACGTGTTTGGCTTTATAAGTTAGTTCTTTTTCAAGTTCTTCTATTTTCATACCCTTCCCTTTTTAAAAATTCTAAATTTTAGCAATATATAATACCATTAATTTTGCCTTTTAACAACGAAATCTTTTTCTTCTAAAAGTGACATTTTTAAGTTTTTTTGTTTATAATATAAAACATGGAAGTCCACGTAATTTTCCTTTATCTTGCCATTCTTTTATTTTTTGCAAGGCTTACAGGAAATATTTTTGCAAAATTTGGAATTCCCTCTGTTCTTGGTGAAATTTTTGTTGGAATTCTTCTTGGACAAAGTGTTTTTGGAATAGTTCCTCTAAATGATATAATAAGGCTTCTTGCTGAAATGGGCATAATATTACTACTTTTCCATATTGGTCTCGAAGCAGATTTAAAACAATTGAAGCGAGTAGGCTTTTCAGCTACTACTGTTGCTATTACAGGGGCTTTATTTCCTATGATAGCAGGGTTTTTTGGTTTCCTATTATGTTTTTAAATATCCATTTATCGCAGCGCTATTTATTGGTGGTACACTTACCGCAACCAGTATCGGAATAACTATGAGAGTGCTTGAGGATATTGGAAAAATAAGGGAAAGATTTGCTCAGATTGTTTTAGGAGCTGCAGTTTTAGACGATATATTTGGAGTTATTCTTTTAGCTTCGCTTTTTGAATTCTCTAAATATCAAGAAATAAATATAAATGCTATAATGTTACTACTTTTTTATATTGCAACTTTTTTCTTTTTTGCTCCTATTATTGGTAAAATTCTTGCATACATTGTAAGTTTTATATCTAAAAGACTCCAAACTCTTGATTTTATTCCTCCGGTGGTTGTTGCTATAATACTTCTTTTCGCTTATGCAGCTCATGAAATAGGTTCCCCTGAAGTTCTTGGTGCTTTTCCTGCTGGTATAGCTTTTTCAAGAAGATTTACAATTCCCTTTGCAGCAACTTTTCAGACAGATGAAGAATTTATTCATAAAATTGAAGAAACTTTAAAACCTCTTATATGGCTTTTTACTCCTATTTTTTGTGTTTATGTAGGATTGCAAATAAATTTAAAGGTAATCAATCTCGCTTCGTTAGATTTTTGGATATTAAGTTTTGTTTTGCTTTTTATCGCAATTGTAACTAAATTATTTGCAGGATTCTTTATAAAAGGTGACTTAAAAGAAAAGTTAAGTGTAAGATTTTCAATGCTTCCAAGAGGTGAGTGGGTTTAATATTTGCAGAATTTGGAAGAATAAGCAAAATTTATAACGATGAGCTTTATGCAGTCATCATTTTTGTAGTAGCTCTTACTACTCTTATTTCGCCTATTGTGCTTAAGCGTTTGTGGGAGGAATAAAATTTTGGAGATGAGGGGATTCGAACCCCCGACCTCCGGAGTGCGATTCCGGCGCTCTCCCAAGCTGAGCTACATCCCCTTTATTATTGGGTAGTAGCTTGAAACTTAGCTTGATTAAATTTTTGGAAAAGTTTAGATATTTTATTAGCTGCCTTTTTCCAATGAAAAATACCTTTACTTACACCCTTATGAAGCAAACTTTGAGCTAATCTCAATTGGGCTTCAGCCTTTTCTAAATCACCAGCTTGTAAATAATTTAAAAATTTTTTAATTTCGGTTTTTACTCTACTTTTAAATGCCCTATTTCTGAGTCTTCTTTTTTCACTTTGCCTTAAAGCTTTTTTAGCTGATTTGTGATGTGGCACCCTTCTCCTCCTTTTTAATATTGATTATTTCTAAAATTTAATAAGAAGTTTTAGTTTTGTCAAGCATTGTTAAATTCAATTTTTTCAAACTCTTGACTTATCTATCAATTCCTATATTTTAATAATGTACTTTAAATCAAAAGGAGGTTAATATTATGGAACCAAAAGTATTAGCTATTTTAGGCCAAACCGAATCTGGAAAGGCTACCTTTTGTGAAAACCTTTGTAAATTATGTGGAGAAACTATCAAAACACCTAAAAAGGAACCATTTTATTATTTAAAGATCTACGGGCTTAAATACAAAAATAATCCTTTTTATCTTCTCAATACACCGGGAGATGAAAATTTTATGGGAGAAATTAAATGGGCATTAAAGGTTGCTGATGCTGGTATACTTTTAGTTGATACTACCTCTGTTTTAAAATATCATAACCTTCGTGTATTTGAATTTGCAAAAGAAGAAGGAGTTCCTTTATTTGTATTTTTAAATAAAATTGATGACCTTGAAAAATCTAACATTGAAGAAACTTTATCTAATTTAAATAACACCTTAGAGATTTCGCATATCCCTATCACATACGCTTTCAAACAATCTAACTCTTTTTCTCTTATAGATCTCATTGAAGAGAAAGTATTTATAGAAGAGGGATTAAAAATTAAATACCAAGAATTACCTGAAAATTTAAAAGATAAAATTATAGAAATGAGAGATAAGCTTATGGAATCCGCAGCTGAAAGCTCTGATACACTCATTGAAAAATATTTAGAAGAAGGGAAACTTGAAAAAGAAGAAATTTTAAATGGACTTAAAGAAACTGTCAAAAAAGGAAATGTAAATTTTGTTTTTACAGGCTCTGCTAAAACTGGAGCAGGATTAGTGGTATTTCTTGAATATATGTTACATCTTCCACCTTCCTATAAATTAAAATTAGAAAAAGAAAATATAACTCCCTCCAATGCTATCGGATTTATCTTTAAAAATTATATAGATCCTTATGCAGGAAAACTTTCTTATGGAAGAATCTTTGTAGGCAATTTTACTTCAGATGGAGTAGTATATACTTCTGAAGGAAAAGAAGAAAAATATACTCAAATATTTATTCCAAAAGGAGATTACTTAGAGCAAGTTAAAGAAGTTAATGAAGGAGAAATAATTGTATTTTCAAAAGTTGAAAGCCTTACAACAGGAAGCACTTTTTCCAATGCACCTATTTCTGTAAGCTTTAGTGTACCTGAAATGCCATTTCCAATGATTACCATGGCTCTCCATCCTGAAACAAGAGCTGATGAAGACAAAATAAGTGGTGCTATTTCAAAAGTAAAAGAGGAAGATCCATCCATTGTATTTAAAAGAAACGAAGAAACAAGAGAACTTTTAATTTCTGGTGTAGGACTACCTCATATTGAAAAAACTGTAGAAAAGCTCAAAGAAAAGTATGGAGTTAAAGTCAAATTAACTACTCCCAAAATACCTTACAGAGAAACTATTAAAAAACCTGTTCAGAGTGTAATTTATAGACATAAAAAGCAAACTGGTGGAAGAGGACAATTTGCAGAGGTACATTTCCATATCTTCCCTTTAGAGAGGGGGAAAGGATTTGAATTTGTGGAGACCCTAACTGGAATGAATGTTCCCAGAAATTATGTTCCTGCTGTAGAAAAGGGAGTTAGAGAAGCTATGGAAAAGGGTCCCTTAGCAGGTTATCCTGTAGTTGATGTAAAAGTTCAGTTTTATGATGGAAAATCTCATGAGGTAGATTCTTCAGATCTTGCTTTTAAAATTGCTGCCTTCCATTGTTTTAAAAAAGGAATAGAACAGGCAAATCCTGTTCTTTTAGAACCCTATCTTGAATTAGAAATAATAGTGCCTGATGAAACTGTTGGAGATGTGGTAGGGGATTTAAATGCAAGAAGAGGAAGGGTTTTAAGTCTGGAGAAAGAAGGGAAACGTACTAAAATAAAGGCTCTTGCTCCTATGGCAGAACTCCAAGGTTATGTAATTACCCTTCAAGGTATCACTGCTGGAAGAGGTTATTTCATAGCTAAATTTTCTCACTATGAAGAAGCCCCTCCTTTTATAGCTGAAAAAGTAATTGCCGAAAGTAAAGAAGCCCAAGAAAAGGAAACTAAGTGATAAAAGTTGGTATTTTAACCCTTAGTGACAAAGGAAGTAAAGGAGAAAGAGAGGATCTTTCAGGTAAAATTTTAATAGAACTTTCAGAAGCTGAAAATTGGAATGTTATAAAATATGAAATTATTCCTGATGAAAAGGATCAAATTGTAGAAATTTTAAAAAATTGGGCTGATAAAGAGAATCTTGATTTAATCATTACTACAGGTGGAACAGGAGTATATCCAAGAGATGTCACTCCTGAAGCAACTAAAGAGGTTATAGAAAAAGAAATCCCGGGAATTCCTGAATATATAAGATATATAAGTTATCCTATAACTCCTATGGCTGCACTAACAAGAGGTTTAGCAGGAGTAAGAAAAACTACTTTAATTATAAATCTTCCGGGAAGCCCAAAAGCTATCAAAGAGATATTTCCTAAGTTAGTTCCTATTATTAAACATGCCATAGAGAAAATAAAAGGAGATCCCAGTGAATGTGCAAGAAATTAAACTTACCCAAATGACTAAAGCTTCAGGTTGAGCAGCAAAACTTCCACAAGAGTTTCTTGTGGAAATATTAAAAGATCTTGAAATACCCTCTCATCCCTATTTAATCCAAAGTTTTGAATATGGTGCCGATGCTGCTATTTTTAAAATTAATGAAAACACTGCTCTTATCTTCTCAGCAGATTTTTTCACTCCGGTAATTGATGATCCTTTTGTCTTTGGGCAGATATCTGCTGCTAATGCCCTATCTGATATTTATGTATGCGGAGGTAAACCACTTTTGGCCTTAAATCTCATCTGCTTTCCTAAAAAGGGTATACCAAAAGAAATACTTAAAAAAATTTTAGAAGGTGGACTTTCTAAAATAAAAGAAGCTGGAGCATTTCTTGTGGGTGGACATAGTATTGATGATCCAGAACCTAAATATGGCTTAGCTGTTGTTGGAATAGCTCATCCAGAAAAAATTATTAGCAACAAAAATGCTAAAGAAGGCGATTTACTTTATCTTTCTAAACCCATTGGTTTAGGAATACTTGTCACTGCTTATAAAGGAAATCTTTTAGATGAAAAGAGTAATATCTATAAAGCTATGATAAAAACTATGACAGAACTTAATAATAAAATAGCTGAAATTTTACTTGAACTTGATATAAAAGCAGCAACAGATATTACAGGATTTGGACTTTTAGGACATGCCTTGGAAATGGCAATTGCAAGTAAAAAAGATTTAATTATTTATGCTCATAGGGTCCCCTATTTTAAAGAAGCAAAAGATTTTATTGAAATGGGGATTATTCCAGAGGGAGATTATAACAATTTAAATTATTGTAAAAAAAATGTAGAAATCCATCCTGAGGTTTCAGAAAATGATCTTATTCTACTTTGTGATGCCCAAACTTCAGGAGGTTTTTTAATAGCTGTGCCTCAAGAAAAACAGGAAGTTTTTGAGAAAAAAGCAATAGATGCAGGACTTAATAACTTAGCTCTTATCGGAGAGGTTAAAAACCCAGAAGGTCACTGCCCCACTGTAAGAGTATATCCTTAATTTATAAAATTTTCCAATATATATTTTAAAAATTTATTAGCAAAATTTATTTGACTTTTTCTTTTTCTAAGAAAAATTCCACTCCTATAGAACCAATTTTTGATAAAAAACAAAAAGGGAGGAATTATGGCGCAAGACTACGTTAAAATGTGGCAAGATTTAGGAATAAATTTAGAAAATCACGATTGTTTGCTCAAGGCTTTAGCTGATATCTATCAGCAAATCTACCTTTCTCAAAAAAACCGTCCTGAAGGAATGAAATACTTTGATTTTGTTATCTCAGAGGCACATGGGCTTAGAATAAAAGAACTTCTTGAGGCTAAAAAACAAGGAAAAAAGGTTATAGGAACTTTCTGTGTTTACGTGCCTGAAGAAATGATACTTGCAGTAAATGGAATATGTGTAGGACTTTGTGCAGGAGCTCAAATAGGTTTTGATGAAGCAGAAAAAGTTTTACCTAAGAATACCTGTGATCTCATTAAGGCTTTTATAGGGTTTAAGCTTACACAAGTTTGTCCTTATACCGAAAGCTGTGACCTTTTAGTAGGGGAAACTACCTGCGACGGAAAGAAAAAGGCTTACGAAATCCTTGATAAACTTACCAGAAAAGTTTATGTTATGGAAGTCCCCCACAGAAAGACAGAAGCAAGTAAAGAACTGTTTTTAAAGGAACTTTTTAGTTTAAAGGATAGGTTAGAAGAATTATCTGGGGTAAAAATTTCGGTAGAAAGCTTAAAAGAAGGCATAAAAATCGTAAATGAAAAAAGAAAGGCCTTGATGAGGCTTGAAAACTTAAGGGCTTATGACCCAGCCCCTATTTCAGGACTTGATGCCCTTTTAATAAATCAGATCGCCTTTTACGATGACCCTGTAAGATTTACCCAAAAAGTAAACGAACTTTGTGATGAGCTCGAAGAGCGGATTAAAAAAGGTATAGGAGTTAAACCTAAAGGAACTCCAAGAATATTTATTACTGGCTGTCCCTTTGCCTTACCTAACTGGAAACTTCATCACATAATAGAAACAAGCGGAGCTGTAGTGGTAGGAGAAGAGTCTTGTGTAGGAAGAAGGTATTATCATACCTTAGTTCCTGAAAACTTTAGCAGTGTAGAAGATGGTATCAAACTTTTAGCTGAAAGATATTTAAAAACTCACTGTGCCTGCTTTACCCCTAATGCAGAAAGGATAGAAGATATCAAAAACATGGCTAAAGACCTAAAAGCTCAAGGAGTTATTTATTATTCTATCCAATTCTGTACCCCCTATCTTTTTGAAGCTTATCAAGTAGAAAAAGAGATTAATCTTCCATTTTTAAAAATAGATACTAACTATAGCATGGAAGATGTGGGACAACTCAAAACAAGATGTGAGGCTTTTATAGAAACCTTATAAAGTTTAGACTTTTTATGAAGGTTTTAGGGCTTGACGTTGGGTCTACCTATATAAAAGTAGCTTTTTTTGAAAAAGGGAACTTAAAGGCTTTAGAAAGGGATAATACTTCTTATCAGCCTTTAGAAAAATGTTTTAGATACATAGAGAAATACCAACCAGATCAGGTGGTGGCTACTGGATATGGAAGGAATCTTATAAATACAAATCTTGAAAACTGTATTACTATTTCTGAGATTAAGGCTTTTGCAATAGGTGCAAAATTTATCCATCCTAAAGTAGGGACTATTTTAGACATAGGAGGGCAGGATACTAAGGTAATAAGCCTTGATGAGAAAGGTAAAGTAGTAAAATTTGAAATGAACGACCGTTGCTCAGCAGGAACAGGAAGGTTTTTAGAGATAATGTGTAAGGCTTTAGGCTATAAAATTGAAGATTTAAACCATTTAGAAATAGAAGGCGAAGTTAAAGTAAAAATAAGTAGTCTATGCACAGTTTTTGCTGAATCAGAGGTTATCTCCCTTATAGCCCAAGGGGTGCCAAGGGAAGAAATTCTAAAGGGAGTTCATCTTTCTGTGGTCTACAAGGTGCTTTCTATGCTTAAAAGAATTCCTATTAGAGAAGATTTAGTTTTTGCTGGAGGCTGTTCCCAAAATAAGCTTTTAAAAAGACTTTTAGAAAATCAGCTAAAAACTAAGGTTATAACCTTAAAAGAATCTCCCTTCTTAGGGGCTATAGGAGCAGGGTTTTTTGGATTAAAATCTACCACTTCGTAAGTGGTAGAAAATGAAATTTATAAATTTTTCTTCTGAAGAAGTTAATTTTTTAACCCTGGGATAGATAAGATAAAATTTTCTTTTTATAGAAACATCTTTAATCTTAACTATTTTAATAAGATTTAATTTATTTTCCAATTCTATAGCTAATGAGGAAACAAAACCACATCCAAGTCCACTTTTAACAGCTTCTTTAATAGCTTCAGTGGAGCCCATCTCTCCAATAATATTTAATTTCATAATATCTAATCCCTTTTTTTGCAAATTTTCTATAGCATTTTTCCAAGTCCCTGAACCTTCCTCTCTTTTTATCAAAGGTATTTTGTAAAGCTTTCCTAAATCTATTTCATCTTCAGAAAAATCAGGAGGTGCTATTAAAACTATTTCATCCTCATAACAACTTTTAAATATCAAATCTTTATTTTTAAAAACTGCTCCCACCATTCCAAGATCAAACTCTCCTTTAATTACCTTTTCAACAATTTCTCTACTATCACCAACTTTCAAAAAAATAGAAATCTCAGAATATTTTTCTTTAAATCCTTTTATTATCTTAGGAAGTATATATTGTCCTGGGATAGTACTTCCTCCTATTTCAACCATACCTTTTTTCTCATCTCTATACAATTCAAGCTCTCTTTCCATTTCTTTTAAAAGCTTTATTATTTCCTTACCATATTCATAGATAATTTTCCCAGCTTTACTTGGTATTACTTTGCGAGTATTACGATCAAGCAGTTTAACACCAAGTGTTTCTTCTAAATCTTTTATATGAAGAGTTATAGTAGGTTGAGTAAGATAAAGGATTTTTGAAGCTTTAGAAAAACTTTTGGTCTCATAAACTTTAAGAAATACTTCTAACTTCCTAAAGTCTATCATCATAAAATATTATACTACCAAATTTTTTTATTTAAAACTTATTTTAATTAATATTTCCAATAAATTGTTTCTAATTTAATTTAAATTTTTTATTTGACTTTTTTCATAATATTTTTGAAAATTTTCCTTTTAAAGGATCAAAATAAAAGGAGGTGGGGGGGTATGGATATTAGATTGACAAGAAGGGATTTTTTAAAGTTATCCATAAGTTCTTTAGTTTTAAGCTCAATTGGAATTAATTTAGAACCTGTTAAGGCTTATGCAAAAGAATTAAAGATTAAAGATGCCAAAGAGACTACAACCATTTGTCCTTATTGTTCTGTTGGATGTGGAATTATTGTTTATTCTAAAGGGGGAAAGGTAGTAAATACAGAGGGAGATCCTGATCATCCTATTAATGAGGGTTCTCTTTGTCCTAAAGGAGCTTCTCTTTATCAGCTGGCAAATAATCCAACGAGGGTTTTAAAACCTTTATATAGGGCACCCTATTCTGATAAATGGAAAGAGGTTTCTTGGGACTGGGCTCTTGATAGGATTGCAAGATTGGTAAAGTCTACCAGAGACAAATACTTTATAGTTAAAAATGAGAAGGGGCAGGTTGTAAATAGAGTTGAGGCAATTGCTCATCTTGGTTCAGCTGCCCTTGATAATGAAGAATGCTATATTTTACAAAAATTAATGAGAGCACTTGGTCTTGTTTATATAGAACATCAGGCACGTGTCTGTCACAGTCCATCAGTTCCTGCCTTGGCAGAATCTTTTGGTAGAGGAGCAATGACCAATCAATATATTGATATTAAAAATGCTGATGTAATTTTGGTAATGGGTGGAAATCCTGCTGAAAATCATCCTATTTCTATGAAATGGATCCTTAGAGCTAAAAAAGAAAGAGGGGCAAAACTTGTGGTTGTTGATCCTAAGTTTACAAGAACTGCATCTCAAGCTGATCTATATGTTCCTATTCGTCCAGGAACTGATATAGCCTTTCTTGGTGGTTTAATCAAATACATCATTGATAATGAGCTTTATTTTAAAGATTATGTAGTTAATTATACAGATGCAAGTTTCTTAGTAGATCCTAACTTTAAAGATACTGAAGATTTAGGTGGTGTATTTTCTGGATTTGATCCTGAGAAAAGAAAATATGATAAAGCAACCTGGAAGTATCAAGTTGATGAAAATGGAGTTATAAAGAAGGATCCCACTTTAAAGGATCCAAACTGTGTATTTCAATTATTGAAAAAGCATTATTCAAGATATACCTTAGATACTGTTTCTGCAATTACTGGTGCTCCAAAGGAAAAGTTACTTAAAGCTTATGAGATTATTGCGGAAACAGGAAAGCCAAATAAGGTAGCGACTGAATGTTATGCTATGGGATGGACTCAGCATACTGTTGGTGTTCAAAATATAAGAACCATGGCAATTATCCAACTTCTTCTTGGAAATGTGGGAATGGCAGGTGGTGGAATTAACGCTTTAAGAGGAGAATCAAATGTTCAGGGTTCAACTGATATGGGACTTCTTTTCCATATTTTACCAGGGTATTTACCTACACCAAAGGCTTCCTGGGTAGATTTAAAGACTTATATTGAGAAAAATACTCCTAAAACTAAAGAGCCAAAGAGTTTAAACTGGTGGAAAAATAGACCTAAGTATATAGTAAGCTTACTTAAAGCTTTTTATGGAGATAATGCAACTCCTGAAAATGATTTTTGTTATAGTTATTTACCTAAGCTTGATGATGACAAACAGTATACTTGGTATGATCTTTTTGATGCTATGTATAAAGGTAAAATTAAGGGATTCTTTGCTTGGGGGCAGAATCCAGCTTGTTCTTCTGCAAATGCTGGTAAAGTAAGAACTGCACTTTCTAAGCTTGACTGGTTAGTTTGTGTAAATCTCTGGGATAGTGAGACAGCCTCATTTTGGAGAGGACCTGGTATGGATCCTAAGAAGATAAAGACTGAGGTATTTTTACTTCCAGCTGCAGCATCCATTGAAAAAGAAGGAAGTATTACTAATTCTGGAAGAATAGCTCAATGGAGATATAAAGCAGTAGAACCTCCTGGTGAGGCAAGACCTGATGCAGAGATTATAAACGAGCTTTATAAGAGAATTAAAGCACTTTATGCAAAAGAAGGTGGAGCTTTTCCTGATCCTATACTTAAGCTTAATTGGAATTATGGAGACAAACATGTTGATACAAAGCTTATAGCTAAGGAATATAATGGATATTTTACTAAGGATGTTACTGTAGGGGATAAGTCTTTTAAGAAAGGAACTCAGGTTCCCAGTTTTGTATTTTTACAGGATGATGGATCAACTGCTTGTGGAAACTGGATATATTCTGGTAGTTATACAGAAGAAGGAAATATGATGGCAAGGAGGGAAAAGGTTGATATAGCTGGTCTTGGGCTTTATCCGAAGTGGGCATGGTGTTGGCCGGTTAATAGAAGAATTCTTTATAATAGAGCAAGTGTTGATCCTAATGGTAATCCTTGGGATCCTCAGAGACCGGTTATTAAATGGGATCCTCAAGCTAAGAAGTGGGTTGGAGATGTTCCTGATGGACCACAGCCACCACTTGCAATGGAAGGAGGAGTATTACCTTTTATTATGAAACCTTCAGGTGTAGGAACTATATTTGGAGCAGGTCTTGCAGATGGTCCATTCCCCACTCATTATGAACCTGTAGAATCACCCTTTGAAAATCTTCTTTATCCAAAAGTTAGATTTAACCCAGTTGCAAGAATTTTTAAGGATACACCTCTTGATAAGATTATACTTGGTGCTGATCCAAAATATCCTTATGTTGCAACTACATATAGAGTTACTGAGCATTGGCAGACAGGGCTTATGACGAGAAATATGCCTTGGTTACTTGAGCTTCAGCCTCAGGTATTTGTAGAAATGAGCAAAGAATTAGCAAAGGAACTTGGAATTAAAAGTGGAGATAAAGTAATTGTTACTTCTCCAAGAGGAAAGATTTGGGCAATAGCAATAGTTACTGAAAGAATTAAACCTCTTAAAATTATGGGGCATACTTGTCATGTTGTAGGAATACCTTGGCATTATGGATGGAGATGGCCTGAAGATGGAAGTGGTGGAGATAGCGCTAATCTTTTAACTCCACCTGCATATGATCCAAATACTTCTATTCAGGAAACTAAATGTTTTGCAGTAAATATAAAAAAGGCATAGAAAAAGGGGGTTAAAAAATGGGAAGAAAAGCACTTCTTATAACACCAGATTTGTGTATAGGATGTAGGGCTTGTCAAGTAGCGTGTAAATCTTGGAATGGATTGCCAGCAGAAAAAACAAAGAATAACGGGACTCATGAAAATCCTCCTGATCTTTCAGGAAATACTTATAATAAAATAAGGTTTATAGAAAAATCTGTTGATGGTGAAGTGAGATGGCTTTTTGTTCGTCAATCCTGTATGCATTGTGGGGAGCCTGCTTGTGTTTCAGTTTGTCCTGTTGGAGCTATGCAAAAGGATTCAGAGACAGGGATTGTATTTTATGATAAAAATGTTTGTATAGGTTGTCAGGCATGTAGATCAGCTTGTCCTTTTGATATTCCAAGATATGATAAACAAGGAAAGGTTAGTAAATGTCATATGTGTATAGATAGGGTTAAAGCTGGGCTTGTTCCAGCCTGTGCCAAGACTTGTCCAACAGGAGCTATAAAGTTTGGAGAAAGGGATGAGCTTATAGCTAAGGCAAAGGCTGAAGGATATAAGATTATTTATGGTGAAAAGGAATTAGGAGGCTTAGGACAGGTATTTGCTATTAATGAGGCACCAAGTTATTACCAACTTGCAGAAAATCCAAAAGCACCTGAGAAGGTTGTTGCTCTTGGTGAGATGTTAAGGATTCTTGTTGCTAAAGGAATTCCTATTAATAACTCCATAATTAAAGAATTCCTTAGCTAAGATTTTTTCTTGGGGAATCTCCCCCTACTTTTAATTACAATTTACGTATTTATTTAAAATTTTTGTCCAGTCTTTTAAGTTTTTATATCCCACTACCCTTTCTACTAAATTACCATTTTGATTTAATATATAAGTTGTAGGAGTAATAGAAAAGTCAGGAAAAATTTTGAAGATATCTGAAGGTGCTATCCCTACAATATAAGTAAGATTGCGAGAATTCACAATTTTGGGAAGCAAGGGCATTCCTTCTTTATCAACTAATAAAGAAATTATTTTGTATTCATTAGATTTACAAATTTGATTAAGCTTATTTAAAGTATTAAGTTCTACTAAACACATAGGACAATAACTTGTAAAAAGATTTAAAAGCACATATTTTCCTTTAAATTTTTGCAAGCTATATTTTTCTCCTTTATAGGTATAAAAGTCAAAATTTATAACAGATGAAGAATTTAAAGCTGAAAAAGAAAACAAGCTAAAACTAATAACAAAAGCTAATATAAACAAAAATTTTTTAATTTTCATGTTAAACCTCCTCCTGCAATTTTATTTAATATATTTTTAAAAATTTTAAAATAAATTCAACTAATCCTTTAACTTCTATTTCAAAATCTAAAAAATAAAGATTTTCCTGAAAATCAAGCTTTATTCCATCCTTTAATGTAGTAATATAATTTTCCTTAGGATCAAGTTCAAAACCTTTATAATGATAATGATCCGGAAAAGAAAGCCGTTTTTTAATTCTTAAACCAAGCTTTTCTAAAATATCAAAGAATTGTTTATTATTAGCTAACCCACAAAATGCTATAAAATCTTTTTCTTTAAAATCATCCACTTTCTCCAAGTTTTTATTTAAAATTTTCCAGTTTTTTCTATAAAGTTTAAAAACAGGCTTTTCTTTATAAGAGAAATCAAAAGGTTTATATTCTTGATAAGTTAAAATTATAGCGTCTGCCCTTTCTAAAGAACTTATAGGCTCTCTTAGTCTCCCAAAAGGGAAAAGCTTATCATCCAAGTCTTCTTTTTTTAAAAGAACAAGATCTAAATTCCTTTTTATTCTTCGGTGCTGAAAACCATCATCTAACAAAATCAAATTAACTCCCAAATCTTTAAAAGCTATTTCACTTCCCCTTTTTCTATCTTCATCAACTAAAATACTTACTTTAATACCCTTCTTTTCAAAAATTTTACCAAGTAAATAAGGTTCATCTCCTGCCTTTTCCCAGTCTACTTTAAGTTTTCCTTTTTCCATAACCATAACTGATCCCTTACTTTTTCTTTTATATCCTCTTGAGATAACTGCTATATCAAATTGGGAAAATAATTTTTCACATAAATATCTAATAAGAGAGGTTTTTCCGCTCCCACCAAGGGATAAATTCCCTATGGAAATAACAGGAACAGGAATTTCAAAACTCCTAAAAATATTTTTATCATATAAAAAATTTCTTGTTTCTATAATATAGAAGTAAGGATTTATATAGTCTAAAAAATTAAACATTTCCTTTATAGGCATCCTTCATAATTAGCATTAAAAATAAAACACCTCCGATGATTGCAGATAGGTATTGAGTTATTATTCTCCATAAAATGGCAAATATGCCTAAAAAATCGGCACCTATAAAATTATCAAATATAGACAGAGCGCCTATTTCACCTATACCACTTCCTCCAGGAGTTGGACTCATAAAAATAGCATAAAATAAAGGAAGTTGAGCTAAAAAAATTTTTTTTATAAAAGCTTTTTCGTTGAAAGCTTTTACCAAAAAAACACCTGTCAAGAGCAAAGAATTGTACATAAATAAAGTAAATATAAAAATTATTAAAAAAACTTTTTTCTTTTGTTTAAAAAAGTCTTGGCAAAGAGTAAAATATTTTGATATGGTGTATTTTACACTTCTTAAAATTTCCTTATTTATAAATTCCGATCCTTTTTTAAAAAACAGTTTCCAAAGAGTAAATAATATAGTAGTTATAAAAATAATTATGAAAAGTAGAGAAATTATTTCTTTGGCTTCTTTTGGGTTATTCAATATAGAGTGAATAGTAAAAGGTAAAAATATTACATAAAAAAATATACCAGCAACACATTTTAAAGTTGCTATATACATTATTTGATAAATTTCTCCTCCCACTCTTTTTAGAGTATAAAAAAGAAGAAGCTCCCCTCCTAAAAAATATGGAGTTACTGTAGCTCCAAAACTATTTATTAAAGTTATTATATATCCATATAGAAAAGGATAATTAAGACCTATGGTTCGTGCAATAATAAAAATCCTTAAGTTATCAAAAGTATGAAAGAAAAAAAGGGTACATAAACTTAAAAAAAGATATTTTTTGTTTATTAAATAAATTATTTGAGAAAAATTTGAAGGAATACTTTTGTTAAGTACATATAAAAAAGATAATAAAATTATGGTAACAGTAAAAAAAAGACCATATAAAATATTTTTATACATACATTAAAACCCTTAAACTTTTTAAAATTTTTATTACTTTTAAATATTGAATTTTATGGTATTTTTTAAATATTACTATTTTAACCTTAACTTATAATTCTATAAAGAGGAGAATATGGAGAGAAAAATTTTATGGGCTCCTTGGAGAGGAGAATATGTATCTGGAAAAAAAGAACCCGGGTGCATTTTCTGTCCTCCTAATAGTCCACTCCCTGACGAAGAAAGACTTATTCTTTACAAAGATGAAAAAGTTTTAGTAATAATGAACAAATTTCCCTACAATACAGGCCATTTATTAATTGCTCCAAGAAGACATATAGCTGATTTAGAAGCTCTAACTGAAGAAGAACTTTTAAATATAATGAAAATGTCTCAAGAAGCTGTAAAAATCCTTAAAAAAGTGTTAAAACCAGATGGATTTAATATTGGATTTAACATTGGAAAAGTAGCAGGTGCCGGTTATCCAGATCATATTCATCTTCAATTAGTGCCTCGTTGGGAAGGAGATATAAATTTTTTAGCGGTATTAGATGAGGTTAGGGTTATCTCTCAACATTTAAAAACATTATACAGAGAACTTTTTCCTCATTTTCAATCTATAAAACTTTAATCTACTTCTAATCTAATAAATTTTTTCTTTCCAATTTTTAAAAAATATTCTCCTGGAAAGAGTTCTATTTCTTCTTGAGTAATAGGGGCTTTGTTTAAATCTATAGCTTTTTGAGAAATTAATCTTTTTGCTTCAGAACTACTTTTTACCAATCCTTGATCTCTTAAAAATCCTGGAAGCCAAATTTTCCCAGATTTAACTTTTATTGTAATTGCTTCTGTAGGCATCTCCTTTTTACTAAAAACTCTTTCAAATTCCTCCTCTGCTTTTAAAGCTAATTCTTGGGAATGAAATTGAGAAACTATGTATCTTGCAAGCTTTTTCTTTACTTCCTTAGGATGGTACTCCCCTTTTTCTACTTTTTCTTTCATTTCCTCAATCTCTTTTTCAGAAAAATCAGTTAATAATAAATAGTATTTCCACATAATATGGTCAGGAATAGACATTATTTTTCCATACATTTCAAAGGGTGGCTCCATTATTCCTATATAATTTCCGAAACTTTTACTCATCTTTTGAACTCCATCAATACCCTCTAAAAGAGGAAGAGTAATTACTATTTGTGGTTCTTGACCATATTCTTTTTGAATATCTCTTCCTATTAATAAATTAAATAATTGATCAGTCCCTCCAAGTTCTACATCAGCTTCCAAAGCTACAGAATCATATGCCTGAAAAAGAGGATAAATCAATTCATGAATACTAATAGGGATACCTGATTCAAAACGTTTTTTAAAATCATCTCTTTCCAAAATTCTGGCTACTGTATATTTAGCGCAAAGTTTTATTACATCCTCCACAGTCATTTTAGAAAACCATTGACTATTAAAAACTACCTTTGTTTTATTAGGATCTAAAATTTTAAAAACCTGTTCTTCATATGTTTTTGCATTTTCTAACACTTGTTCTTTAGTCAAAGCTACCCTTGTTTCAGATCTTCCAGTAGGATCTCCTATCATACCAGTAAAATCTCCGATTAAAAAATAAATCTCATGTCCAAGATCTTGAAATTGTTTAAGCTTTCTTAAAAGTACTGTATGTCCCAAGTGAAGATCAGGTGCAGTAGGATCAAAACCTGCTTTTATTTTAAGAGGTTTTTTTTCTTTGTAAGATTTTTCCAATTTTCTTATCAGTTCTTCTTCACTTATAAGATTAACCACCCCCTTTTTTATAATTTCAAGAGCTTTCTTAATTTCCTCTTTCACTTTATAACACCTCCTTCATTTTTTGAAAAATAGTTTTCAATTGCTCTAACAAGTCCTTCTATGGTATATTCTTCAGCTTCAATATGAGGTTCAAAACCAAATTCTTTTAAAGTGGAAGAGGTAATAGGACCAATAGAAACAAAAATAATATTTTTTAGTTGCTCTTTTTCGGCATCTTCAATAAGTTTAAAAAAGTTTTTTACTGTGGAAGAACTTGTAAAGGTTATTAAATCAACCCCTTCTTTTAGAATTTCTTTTAATTTTTCCTTAGATTCTTCACAAATTTTTGTTTCATAAATTGGAAGTACTTCCACTTTGGCTCCTAATTCTCTAAGTTTTTCAGGAAGAACTTCCCTTGTCTCTTTTGCTCTTGCTATAAGAATATATTTATTTTTAAGATCAAGCTTTGAAAAAGCAGAAACTAAACCCTCTTGGGTATAATCTTTTTCTGGTATTAAATCTGGAAAAATCCCATAATTTTCTAAAACATTTTTAGTTGCTTTTCCTATAACTGCTATTTTTACACCTCCTAAAGCCCTCAGATCTTTTCCTTTTTTCCATAAAGTTTTTAAAAATGTTTTTACTCCATTTTCTGAAGTAAAAACTATCCAATCATACTTTGATAATTCCTCTATCATCTGAAAAACCTTCTCATTTAAAATTGGTTCTACTTTTATGGTAGGAATCTCATAACAGATTGCTCCAAGTTCTTCTAATTTTTCAGCCAGTTTACTTGCCTGTTCTCTTGTGCGAGTAATTATTATTTTTTTACCAAAAAGAGGCTTGGATTCAAACCAATTAAATTTTTCTCTAAGCTTAACCACTTCTCCTATAATAATTATAGCTGGAGCTGTAATACCTTTTTCTTTTACTTTTTCTGCAATATTTTCTAATGTACCTGTAACAGTTTTTTGGTTAGGAATTGTACCCCATTGGATTACTGCAACAGGAGTATTTGGATTTTTTCCTTCTTCTATCAGCCTTTTAGCAATGTAAGGTAAATTCTTAACTCCCATTAAAAAAATTAATGTCCCTATTTTAGAAAGAGCTAAAAAATCTATCTTACTTTCTTCTTTATTTTCAGCCTCGTGCCCTGTAATAATTGCCAAAGTAGAAGTGTAGTCTCTATGTGTTACAGGAATTCCTGCATAAGCAGGAACTGCAATAGCTGAGGTTATCCCAGGAACTACTTCAAAGGGGATATTTTCTTCAACCAAAGCTTCTGCCTCTTCTCCTCCCCTACCAAAGAGAAAAGGATCTCCTCCTTTAAGCCTTACTACTATTTTCCCTTCTTTAGCTTTTTCAACAAGGAGTTTATTAATTTCCTCTTGTGGTAAAGTATGAGCTCCAGCCTTTTTACCAACATAAATCTTCTCTGCTTCTTCCTTACAAAAATCTAATAACCTTGGATTAGCAAGATAATCATAAATTACTACATCTGCCTCTTCTAAAACCTTTTTACCTTTTAAAGTAAAGAGCCCTGGATCTCCTGGTCCAGCTCCTACTAAATAAACCTTTCCTTTTTTCATCTTATTCTCTCTTATAAATCTCTTTTAAAATTTCTTCTCCGCCAGCTTTTAGAAGTTTTTTAGCAAGTCTTTCTCCGAGTTTTTCTGCTTCAGAAATACTCCCCTCATCCCTTAGTTTATAAAATCTTTCTCCCTCTAAATCACTTATAAATCCAATTACAAAAAGTTTAGAATTTTCAATCCAGCAATAAGCTCCTATAGGTACTTGACAACCACCTTCTAAGGTCTTTAAAAATGTTCTTTCTACCTTTATACAAATTGCTGTAGTTTCTGAATGAATTTTACTTAGCATTTCTTTGAGTTTTTTATCATCTTTTCTTATTTCTATTCCAAGAGCTCCTTGACCAACAGCTGGGACCATCTCCTCTATAGTTAATCTTTTATAGCTAATTTCTATTCCTAATCTTTTTAATCCAGCTTCAGCTAAAATAATTCCATCAAATTGCCCTTCTTTCCATTTTCTTAAACGGGTATCTACATTTCCTCTAAGAGGTAAAATTTCTAAATCTTTCCTAAGTTTTTTTAACTGGGAAAGTCTTCTCAAACTACTGGTTCCGATTTTAGAATAAGATGGTAATTCTAAAATATCTTTATAATTTGAAATCCAAACATCGAAAGGAGATTCCCTTTGAGGAATACAGGCTATTTCCAAACCTTCAGGTATTAGAGAGGGGACATCTTTCATACTATGGATAGCAAAATCTATTTCTCCTCTTAAAAGGGCTTCTTCTATTTCTTTTACAAAAAGTCCTTTTCCCCCTATTTTACTTAAAGGAGAGTCTAAAATTTTATCTCCAGTTGTTTTTATAATTATTTTTTCAAAATTAATTTTAGGAAAAAAGGATTTTAATTGTGAAATTACCCAATCAGTTTGAGCTAAAGCTAATTTGCTTCCTCTTGTTCCTACTTTAATAACCATTTTTAATGAAGTTTAATGACAGCTACTACAAGTTCCACCTTTACAAGTAGAACAAGCTGAACCTAAGGAACTGACAAATTTACTTCCTGATTTAAAAGCTACCTGAGACATTAATTTTTTTACCCTTGAACTTTTACATTTTTTACAGACAATTTCATCCTCTCTATTTCCTAAGATTAATTCTTCAAAAATTTCTCCACAATCTTCACATTGAAATTCATAAATAGGCATAATTTATCACCTCCATAAAATATTCCATAAAAGCCCCTTTTAAAATAATACCATTATTTAATTTCGTCAATGTTGAAAGATTAAAAAGATTTAAAAAATTAAAGAAATCTCAAATTAGGCTATTTCGGTGGTTTCAAGTAAGATATCCCACATAAATTTAACTTCTGCATTTATATTATAGGCTTTTACTATATCATGAATACCTACGTGACAATTGTGACAAGGAGCAATTACTATTTTTGCCCCTGTTGCTTTTATTTGTTCTGCTTTAACTTTGTTGCTCTCAACCCTTACTTTTTTCCAAGGAGACCCAGCAGCTATTATTCCTCCTCCAGCATTACAACAGAAATTATGTTCCTTATTAGGATACATTTCTCTAAAATCTTCACACATTTCATTAATTAAATATCTAAGTTTATCACCTGCTCCCTTTTTTCTTACTAAATTACATGGATCTTGTAATGTTACAGGTTCTTTAATTTTCTTTTTAATTTTTAATTTTCCTGTTTTTAAGAGTTCATAATAAAATTCTGTAGCATGTAACACTTCAAATGGTAATTCCTTATAACCAAGTAAAGGCGGAGCTGCTTTACAAAGAGCAAAGGTTGCATGCCCACATTCAGTAACTACTATTCTTTTTGCTCTTAATTTTACTGCTTCTTCAAATACCTCTCTTACAATTCTTTGCATTGTAAAATAATCCTGAACAAACATAGACATATTGGCATAGTCTTTTAAGGAATAACTCCAATTAATCCCTGCATGATACATTATTTTCCCTATAATTTGTATATATTGAGGAGCTCTTGCAGGTTCAGTTCCCAAAGTTACAAATAATACATCAATTCCT
This sequence comes from Thermodesulfobacterium geofontis OPF15, assembly GCF_000215975.1. Taxonomy (NCBI): domain Bacteria; kingdom Pseudomonadati; phylum Thermodesulfobacteriota; class Thermodesulfobacteria; order Thermodesulfobacteriales; family Thermodesulfobacteriaceae; genus Thermodesulfobacterium; species Thermodesulfobacterium geofontis. Next base: position 1,457,740 of record NC_015682.1, read on the forward strand.
TCTTTATTAAAAGGAACTTGAAAATCTTTTATATCTACAGAAGTTTCTTCCTCCATCCACTGAAGTGAATCAATCCAATCAGGTTGAGGAATCCAAAGTTGTGTCAAGGTAGCAGATAAACTATAATTATAATCCATTAAAATGTAAGGGACTACACCAAGTAAAAAACAAATCCTTCTTACCTGCCCTATAAGAAATGCTATATCTATTCCAAAAGGACAATACATACTACAACGATGGCACTGAGTGCATTCTGTAAAAGCAATTCTTGCACAATCTCTTATAAATTCTGGAGAAACCTTTCCTTTTCTTTTTATCATTTCCCAAAGAGTTATTTTTACTTTACTAACAGGAGTGTAAGTTGGATCTTTATCACGGGATAAATAATGATGACAAGCATCGGAACAAAGCCCACAATGCATACATGTTTCTATAGCTGCCTTTCTTCTTAAAGAAAGTCTACCTAATACTTCATTTATTGTTTTTTCTATTTTTTCTGGGGTAAGATTTTTAATTTTCTCATCAATACCAGGATCCTCAACCTTTTCTCTTATATATTCTGGAAAATACTTACTTACATAAATTGCCTGATTTTCTTTAAATTTGCTTTCCTTTTTTATCATTTCTTATCACCTTATTTAGGAAATTTTTAAAATTTTTAAAATCTTTTAATAAAAAGTCAAATAGATTTTTTAAATAAAAATTATTCTAATTTATTAATGATTGATTTTTTTAAAAAAAATGTTATAGAAACAATTTACTTAGAATTTAAAATCTAAAGAATTTTAAAATCTAAGGGTAAAAAATGAAAAAACCAAAAATAATAGTTACTGGAGGAGCAGGTTTTATAGGATCAAATTTAGTAGAAACTCTTAACCAAAAAGGGGAAGACCGAATTATTATAGTTGATCATTTAAATGAAGGAAATAAATGGAAAAATTTATTAGGCCTTAAGTTTTTAGATTATATAGAAAAAGATGAATTTTTAGAAAAAATTGAAAAGGGGTATTTTAAGGATGTTTCCGCTATTGTCCATCTTGGTGCCTGTAGCAATACTACTGTAAAGGATTTACACTATTTATATTTAAACAATTACAAATATTCTCAAAAATTAGCTCTTTTTGCTTTAGAAAATGAAATTAACTTTATTTATGCCTCTTCTGCTGCCACTTATGGAGATGGTTCAATGGGTTTTTCTGATGAAGAAGCTTTACTTCCTAAATTAAAACCTCTTAATCCTTATGGCTTTTCAAAACATCTTTTTGACTTATGGCTTTATTATAATAAACTTTTAAATCAAGTAGTAGGATTAAAATACTTTAATGTATTTGGAGAAAGGGAATTTCATAAGGGTGAGATGAAAAGTGTAGCTTTAAAAGCTTATGAAGAAATTAAAAAAGAAGGTAAAGTAAAATTATTTAAATCCTATCACCCTGATTATAAAGATGGAGAACAGCTTAGAGATTTTATTTATGTAAAGGATGCTGTAGAAGTTACTATCTTTTTTTTAGAAAATCCAAAAATCAAAGGTATTTTTAATGTAGGAACAGGTAAAGCAAGGTCTTTTAAAGATCTTGTTTTAGCAATCTTTTCAGCCCTCTCCTTACCTCCTAATATTGAATATATAGAAATGCCGGAATATTTAAAAAATCAATATCAATATTTTACTCAGGCAGATATTACCAAACTTAGAAAAGTAGGTTATAATAAACCTATGTGGGAATTAGAATCTGCAATTAAAAATTACGTAAATTATTTAGAAAAAAACTATAACTCCTTTTATGGATAGTGATTCCATATCAGAATTTATAAAACTATTTTTTAAAAGAAAACCAAAACAATTTTCTGAAGTAGAAGAGGAAATAAAGGAAGTATTAGAAGATTTTAAGGAAGAAAGGATTTTAAGTGAATTTGAAGAAAAGCTCGTTTTGGCTTTTTTTAGTTTAAAAAGTTTAGAAGTCAGAAATGTGGTAATTCCAAGAAATATATTAGAAGGATTAGACATTTCTTTATCTTGGCAAGAAATTAAAAAAACTATCATTCAGAAACCTCATTCTTTTTATCCTATTTATAAAGAGATTTTAGATAATTTTTTAGGATATGTTTCTCTTAAAGATTTAATAAAAGGCTTTGAAGAAAATAATTTTCAATGGCAAGAATATATAAAACCACCTTTAATAATTCCAGAAAACATTCCCTTAGTTTCTGCCCTTGAAAAAATGACAGAAAAAAAAGTTGAAGTTGCCTTTGCTGTAGATGAACATTCAGAATTAACAGGTATTATCAGATTAAAGGATATATTTAAGGAATTATTAAAAACTGAACAAAAATGCCCTCATCCTGATAAAGAGGGTTGGTTGATTTTACCTGGAACCTTTAAACTTAAAGATTTAGAAGAATGCTTAAAAATAAGATTATCTAAAGGTGATTTTGAAACTATCTCTGGATTGATTATAAGTCATTTAGGAAGAATTCCTAAAAAGGGAGAAAAAATAAAAATAGGTCCTTTAGAAATAGAAATCATTAAAGCTGATGAAAGAAAAATAGAAATTGTTAAGTTAAGATCTTTAACCTCTACTGAAGGTGAGAACTCCAATTAATCTAATTGCACCTATCTTTTCAGCCCTTTTATTAACTCTTTCTTTCCCAAAATGGAATTTATGGATTTTTGGTCTCTTTTCTTTTGTGCCTCTATTTTTCAGTCTTATCTTTACTAAGGAAAACAAAAATAGATTAATTTTGGTTTTTATTTTTGGAATTTTTCATTTTTCAACCCTTCTCTACTGGTTAGTATATACCCTTACCAAATACGGAAACCTCAATTTAATCATTTCTTTAGTTCTTCTACTTCTTCTTTCCTCTTATTTAGCTCTTTATTATGTTTTCTTTTTTTATACCAATTTAAAACTCAAAATATTTAAATCCCCTAATTTTATAAAAGGTATCTTTTTTAGCTTAACCCTTGTAGGTATAGAATATCTGAGAGGAAAACTATTAACAGGATTTACCTGGGGACAGTTAGGCTATATTTTAAGTAATTTTTCACCTTTTTTACAATTAGCTGATATATGGGGGATTTGGGGCTTATCTCTTGTTTGCGCTTTAATAAACTACTATATCTTTTTCTTACTATATTCCTTTTATTTTTCTTTTAGTTCTTTGCTAAATCTTAGATTTTTAATTAATAATTTTTGTTTTCTTATTCTTTTTATTACCTTTTTAAGCTATGGAATCTATAAGAAGAGTTTTTGGGAAAAAGTAATTTCTCAAGAAAAAGATTCTATAAAAGTTTCTCTTTTGCAAGGAAATATATCTCAGGAAATGAAAGAAATAAATGAAATTGAGTATTCTCTTAAAATTTATGAAAAATTGACTCTTTCTGCTTTAAAAGAAAAGCCTCAAATTATCTTTTTTCCTGAAACTTCTTTTCCTTTCTTTTTTCCTCATGAAAAAGAACCTACTCTCAAATTCTTAGCTTTTTTAGATAAAATAACTTTAGAATCTGAAAAATTTAATTATTCACCTATCTTAATCTTCGGCACTTTTAGACTTAAATATAAAAATGGAGAACCCCTCGTATACAATAGCTTAATTGTTTGGGATGGAAAAGACTTTGTAGATCTTTATGATAAGGAAAAACTTGTTCCCTTTGGAGAATATGTTCCCTTGGAAAAGTATCTTTCTTTTCTAAGAAGAATAACTGTTGGGCTTGGAATTATTAAACCTGGTTTTTCTAAAAATCTTACTTTTCCTTTAAATGATAGAATTATTAAAGTGACTCCTCTTATTTGTTTTGAAAGTGCCTTTTCTGAAATTTTAAGAAAAAGACTTGAAGAAAATCCCCAGCTAATTTTTATTGCTACAAATGATGCATGGTTTGGTAAAACTTCAGCTCCCTATCAACACTTTCAAATGGCAATAGTAAGGGCTGTTGAAGCAAGAAGATATACTCTACAAGTTGCTAATACAGGTATAACAGGAATAATTGATCCAACAGGAAAAGTTATAAAAACAACTCAGCTTGAAAAAGAAGAAATTGTTTATGGAGAAATAAAACCCTTTTATGAAAGAACTCTTTTTATAAAATACGGAAATATTTTAGGAATTTTAGGTTCTTTAATTTTATTGCTTTCCTTTATTCTAACACTATCTCCTGCCAAATTTTTAAATCCTTAGGACTAAAGCCTAAAAATTGAAGAATTCTTTTTACAAATTGGGCAATCAATTCTTCTAAATTTTTTGGTTTATGATAAAAACCTGGCATGGCTGGAAATATGACCGCCCCTGCTTTACTACAAATTTCCATATTTTTTATATGAATTAAGTTAAAGGGAGTTTCTCTTATAACTAAAATTAAAGGTTTTTTTTCTTTTAGCATCACATCTGCAGCTCTTTGTAAGAGGTTTCTTGCAGAACCACTTGCAATAGCAGATAAAGTCCCCATGGTGCAAGGTATAATAATCATTCCAGAATAATTACTTGAACCACTTGCAGGGGGAGAACTTATTTCATCTTCTTTATATAATTTTTCTGCAAAATTTAATATTTCTTCCACAGGCTTTTCCAACTCATGATTCCAAACTATTTCTCCTGCTTTAGTAATAATTACTTCTGCAGAAATTCCAAGATTTTTCAGCTCTTTTAAAAAATAGTAGGCATAAATAACACCACTTGCTCCTGTAATTCCTACTAAAAATTTTTTTTCCATTTCTCTGCACTCTCCTTAGCAATTTTATCAACCCTTTCATTATAAAAATCACCACTATGCGCCCTTACTTTTTCCCATTTTATTTTATGAAAATTAACCAATTTTTCTAATTCTTCCCAGAGTTCTCTATTTTTAACAGGATTCCCTTCTGAGGTTATGTAACCTCTTTTTTTCCATTTTGGTAACCATTCTGTAATACCTTTAATTACATATTCTGAATCAGTATAAATTTTTATTTTTTTGGGTTCCTTAAAATGTGAGAGTGCATAAATAACTGCTTTAAGTTCCATTTGATTATTTGTAGTAAAAGGTTCTCCTCCTGTAAGTATTTCTTCCTTTTCTCCTAATCTTATTAAAACAGCCCAACCTCCTGGACCAGGATTACCCAGAGAGCATCCATCTACATAAATTTCTATTTCTTCACTTTGAGATTCCTCTTTTAAATTTTCCAATTCTTGAAGAATTTCATAACCACTACTTGTTCCAATTACATCAGCTCCTACAGATAAAAAATTTAAGACATCTTTCAAAGTTCTTATCCCTCCAGAAGCCTTAATTTTTATTCTTTCCCTGGAAAATTTTTTGATAATTTTTATATCTTCTAAGGTTGCTCCTCTTTTTGCAAAACCAGTTGAAGTTTTGACAAAATCTATCCCTGTAAAAATAAGAAGTTCCACTGCACTTTTTATCTCTCCCTCTTTTAAATATGCAGTTTCTATAATTCCTTTTAATACTTTATTTTCTGCAATTTTTCTAATACTTAGAAGTTCCTTTTCAAGTTTTTTATACTCTTTAGATTTTAACCATATTAAATTTAAAACAAAATCTATTTCATCAACTTCCAGTTTTAAAAGATTTTCAATTTCTGCCAATTTGGTTTCTGTTAAAGAGAATCCTAAAGGGAATCCTGCTACAGAAGTAATTTTAAATTCTAAATTTTTAAAATTTTCTCTAAGATAAAAAACTAAAGTAGGTGGGATACATATACTTCTAAAGGGGTATTTTTTTGCTTTTGACAAAAAGTCTTCAAATTCCTTATATGATCCCTCTTGTTTTAAGTAAGTATAATCAATTTTGCTTGCTATATTTTTTATTTTATTCATTTAGATTATTTATAAAGTAGGTAAATACGATTGCTTAAAGAAAAGCCCTTTAATTCTTTTTTAAATTTCTCTTTTGGTAGCTTTGCTTGCACTAAAACCCAATGAGAAGTTCCAAATCCCTCTGGAAAAATCAAAAATTTTAAAGACTCTATATCTTTCCAAGTTTTTTCTGAAATTTCATAAAATACCTCGTTTATTCCAAGGGCTACTAAAAAGGAGCCTTGTTGAGTAAATCCAATATTTGAAAATCCATATTTTTCTCCAAATTCTCTTAATAAAGTAAAATCTACATGAGAGGTTATATCAATCTCTCCTGGTTTAAAATAGGGATCACTTATAGCTTTATGTTCATAATAGCAAAGAAGTGTTCCTTTACTTCTTTCTGAAGAATAATAATCTTGTCTGGGATATCCATAATCTATGGTTATTATAAAACCTTCTTCCATTTTTTCTGAAAGATCTTTGTAAAATTCTTCTATCTTCAAACAAACCTCTGTCCTATAACCATCTTCCCAAAAAGGAAAATAAGGCTCTATTATCCTTAAAATTTTTTCATCTTCTAATTTTCTTAAAAATTCTTTAATATTCCCATTCTTTTCTACTTTAATACATACTTCATATATCTTATCATCTTTCTTTTGAATCAATTTTACAGGAAAGGAATCAAAAAGCTCATTTGATAAAAAAACTCCTCTAAACTTGGGTAAATCTCTTAAATTTTTTACCCACTTTATTTTTTCTTTAAAAGCATTTAAAGTTTCTTCTTGAATTTTTCTTATAGATGAAAAAGGTTCAATTATTAAGTAATTAAATTTATAGCCTTTTTTTACAGTATATTCTAAGATATCACCAGCTAAAAAGCCATGCCCTGCTCCAGCTTCAACAATTAAAAAATCATCTATCTCTCCCAAAATCTCGTACATTTCAATAATTTGGCGAGCCAAAGTTGCTCCAAAAATTTTACTTATACAGGGTGATGTTATATAATCTCCTTTTTTACCAGGAAGCATACCCCTTGCATAATAACCGTATTTAGGGTGATAAAGAGAGAGTTCCATATATTTTTCAAAAGTTAAAGGTGACTCTTGGCTTAAAATATTTAAAAACATTAAATTACTTTTTAACTAAACCAAATTCTATCATCAGATCTTTGTTCCCATCTATTTGATACAAAAAAACCATTCTGGGAATTTTACTTGGAATTTCTATTTTATGGTCTTTACCTGTAACTATAGATGGAGTTGAAGCCTGCAAAGTAATGCCAGTTTTTTCAAACTCTCTTCTAAATACTCCACATATTTGATTAGTAAGTTCTCCACCAGCATCAATAACATCTTTATTAATTTCTTCTACATTTTCTCCAAGAACATTTTTCATAAAATCAAAAATTATCCTTTTATCATAACTAACAATAAAAACACCTTCAAGTTTTTCAGAAGCTAAACCTATAATCACTGAAATATCTTTAAGTTCTGTATTTTCCCTTTTAACTTTTGTATCTTTCAAAACAGGAGTTTTAGCTAAGTAGGTACCTATTACCTCTTCCACAGCCTTCTTGATATAATCTGATATAGATGAAGCCTGCATTTTCACCTCCTAAATGTTTTAAATCTTAAACTTTTCTACAGCAGATTTAAGTTCTGTTCCTAATTTAGCAATTTCTTCAGTTGCTACAACCACTTGTTCAACTCCAATTTTAAGATCTTTGGTAGCATTGGCTACACTTCCTATATCTTTTGCTATAGCTTCTGCAGTGACACTCATTTCTTCAGTTGCACTTGCTATGCTTTGTATCCTTTCCTGAAGTCTTTCAGAAGCAGATGCTATTTCATTTAATATGTTTGCTGCCTCTTCAGATAGTTTTACTCCTACCTCAACTTTACCTGACATATTTTCAACCTCTCTTTTTACATCATCTACAGCTTTTCTTATCTCTTTTATAGTCTCAGCTATCTCTTCTGTTGATTTGCCTGTCCTTTCTGCAAGTTTTCTGATCTCTCCAGCAACAACTGCAAAAGACCTTCCGTGTTCTCCAGCACGGGCAGCTTCAATTGTTGCATTAAGGGCAAGAAGATTTGTTTGTTCTGCTACATCTTTTATAAATTCAACTACTGACTCTATAGCTCTTGCTCTTTCTTCAAGTGCACCCATTACCTCTTTTAAGCTCTCTGCTACTTTTTCAATAGCTTTAACTTCATTTGCAGTTCTTAAAGTATAATTTTCACCATCTTTTGCTATTTCAGCTGTTTTTTTACTTTCTTCAAGTATTTGTGTAGTATTCTTTGCTATATCAACTACAGTGGTGCTCATTTCTTCGGTTGCACTTGCTATTTGAGTTGCTTTTTCAACCTGAGTCTCTATACTTGCACTAAACTGCTTTGTTATAGCAGAAAGTTCTTCACTTGAACTTCCTAAGGTTATAGAAGCTTGCCTAATTTCCTCTATAAGTTTTCTCATTGAAGATAAAGCTTCTGAAAGATCTTTTGCCATAGTTCCTATTTCATCTTGAGAGACAATATCAATATTGACTGAGAGATCTCCCTCTCTTACTCTTGCTAACACTTTTCTTAATCTTTCAATAGGATTTCTTACAGAACTTGAAACACTTATAATTACTGATAGAGAAACTATTGCAAAAATAGCCCCTGAAACTATAAGAACTACAAACACCCTTTTTATATACCCTAAGGATCGGTAAGCTTCTTCATCTGCTCTTTTTTTATGGAAATCTACCAAATCACCAAGCTCTTTTTGCATAGCTCCTATTTTAGGAAGCACCTCTTTTTCATGAATTAAAATAGCTTCGTTAGTTTTCCCATCTAAAGCAAGTTGAATAACTTTGTTGTTACTCTCTTTTAAACTTAAAATAGCATTAATAGCTTCATTTAGTTCTTTTTGTCCTTCAGCTGATCTTGTAGTCCTTTTCAAAAACTCTAAATGTTCTTTATAAGCTTCCCTTGCTTTTAAAATTTCATTATAAAATTCTTTTCTCTTTTCTAAATCCTGTGTTAAGAGCATTTTGGCAATATTTAACTGAATACCTGTAAGAATTCTCTCCCTCACTTCTTGAACATTATTAATTTTAGCTATTCTTTCATCTAAATCTTTTACATCATTTTTTATGACATACAAACTATATAAAGTATATAGGGAAACTATAATAACTATAAAAACTATTACTCCGAAACCGAAATAGAGTTTTTTAGTAATGCTCCAATTTTTAAACATTCTCTACCTCCTCTTTTAAAGTTTTTTTTATTCTTTAACTATTTTTTCTATGTCAAGGATTAGTAAAAGTTTATCTGGTAATTGGTAAACATTTTTAATATATTCTTTAGAAAGTCCCTCTAATTTATCAGGCACTTTTTCAAGTTTGGAAGGTGTTATCTCTAAAATTTCTCCTATTTCTTCTATTACAAAAGAAATTGGTGCCTCTCCTTCATCTTTTACTATTAAATTAAGCTTAGGAGTGACTTTTAAGTCTATTTTTAATTTTTTTGCAAGATCCATAACTGTTACAATCTGTCCTCTTAGGTTCATTATTCCAAGTATGTGCTCATCTGAAAGAGGAACAGGGGTAATATCTATTTCTTTGTTAATTTCCATCACTTGACTTGCTGGTATACCAAAAAGAAAATCTCCTATATAAAAGGACACCATCGTTATAGTGTCAGCAACTTTAATTGAAGTATCTTCTTTTTTCAATATTACTAAATTTTCTTTTTTTACTAATTCCATAAAGTTCCTCCCTTATTTTCTTTTTAAAAACCCTAACTTAACAGTCTTTCAATTTCTTCTAATAATTTTTCTCTATTAAGTTTTATTTCATAAGCATTTGCACCTAAATCTAATACTTTTCTTCTTACATCTTCTCCTGCAAGGGATGTTACAACTATTATAGGAATATTCTTATAATCTGGACTTGCCCTTACTTCTTTTATAAGCTCAAATCCATCCATTTCTGGCATTTCTAAATCGGTAATAATTAAATCAAATTTTCCAGAAAAAAGTCTATTTAAAGCTTCTTTTCCATTTTCGGTAGTTTCAACCTCATACCCTGCCCCTACTAAATAATTCTTAATCATACCCCTAAAAAAGGGAGAATCTTCAGCAAGAAGTATCCTTTTTACTACTTTTTCTTTTTCTATTTTCACAATAAACCAATCGGGATCATACATTTCAATTATTTTGTAAATATCAATAAAAAGGGTAGTTTTACCTTCAATAATTCTATGACCTAAAATTCCTGATTGAGTATAAATTCCCTCTTCTATTTCTGGAGTAGTTTCTAAAGTTCCTACAATGTTTGTGCAAAGGATACCACAAGTTTTACCTCTTTCTGTAAAGAATAAAACATTATAGCTTTCTTGAAGCGGGACTTCTTTTAAAGGTAAGTAATTTTCTAACCTTATTATAGGAACAACTTCATCTCTATAGATAATTATTTCTTTACCTCCGGAAATCTTTATTTCATTTGCTTTGATTTTGTCAAGTCTTGAAATTAAAGCTATAGGAATTGCAAACCTTTCCTCTCCTACATCAAAAAGAAGTAAAATTATAGTTTCCTGAGCAGAGGTTTTTATTTTTATTCCTGCTCCCTCATAAGTCTTTTCTATTTCTTCAATACTTATTCCAACAAATTGGGAAAGACCCACTACATCTAATATAAGAGCAAGTTTACCATCACCCATTATAGTTGCACCAGAATAAATAGGAATATTTTTAAACCACCTACCAAGCGGTTTAACTACAATTTCTTCAGAAGCGAATATTCTATCTACTAAAAGCCCTATAAATCTTTCTCCTGTATTTAAAATAACTAAGTTTCTTTGTTCTTCAGATTTTCCATTTACTTTTAAAACTTCTGATAATCTTAAAACAGGTATTATTTCTCCTCTAAGTCTATAAAACTCAGTATTCCCAACTTTAAGAAGGTTTTTATCAGGATCTACATTAACGAGTTCTTTAAGATTTACCTGAGGGATAGCATAGCGATAATCTCCTGATGTAACTATTAGGGCAGGTATAATGGCAAGGGTAAGAGGGATTTTAATTTTAATATTTGTACCTTTACCACGAATAGTATTAATTTCTATAGAGCCTCCAAGTTTTTCTATGTTTGCTTTAACTACATCCATTCCTACTCCACGTCCAGAAAGCTGGGTGACAGTTTCAGCAGTTGAAAAACCTGGTTTAAAAATAAGATTTAATAATTCCTTTTCAGAAGCACGTTCTACCTCCTCATAACTCATAAAACCCTTCTCTACAGCCTTCTTTTTTATTTTTTCGATATCTATACCTCTTCCATCATCATCTATTTCTATAACAACTTGCCCTCCTTCTTGATAAGCTCTAAGAACAAGATTACCTTCTTCAGGTTTCCCAAGCATAACCCTTTCTTCAGGTGTTTCAATCCCATGATCAATAGCATTTCTAATAAGATGGGTAAGTGGATCCTTAATAGCCTCAATTATTGAACGATCTAATTCTGTTTCTGTTCCCTCTAAATGTAAGTTCACCTTTTTACCTAAAGCTTTAGCTAAATCTCTTACAATTCTTGGGAATTTATTAAAAATACTTCCAATAGGTTGCATTCTCGTTTTCATTATAGTTTCTTGCATTTCTGTAGTTATCATAGAAAGTATTTGCACACTTCTTGTTAATTCTTCATCCATTATCTTTTGAGAAAGTTGCACCACTCTATTTCTTGCAAGAACAAGTTCTCCAGCAAGATTCATTAGCTGATCAAGAAGTTTTACATCAACCTTTATGTGAGTTTCTGCAAGTTCAACATGAGGGGAAAGAGGAGCTTCTTTTTCTTCTTTAACTTCTTCTACCAGCTTAACTTCTTTTTTTTCTTCAATTTTTTCTTTGACTTTTTTTTCAGCTTCTTCTTTCTTTTCTTCTAACTTTTCTTCTCCTATCCTTTCTTTTGGCTTTTCTTGAACTTTTTTTCTTAGCTTTTCATTAAAATTAGATAGTTCAACTAAAAAATCTAAAATTTTATCTTCTACAGGTTCAGTTTTATTTTCTTCTATGTAAGAAATGATGTACTTTATATAATCAACTGCTTTTAATAATATATCTACAACATCTTCTTCTGGTTCTATTAAACCATCTCTTAATTTTGAAAGAATATCTTCAGAAAAATGGGCTATACTTTCTAAAGTTTTAAAACCAAAAAATCCAGCAGCTCCTTTTAAAGAATGCATAGTTCTAAAAAGCTCTTTTAAGACTTCAACTCTTCTAGGATCCTTTTCCAATTCTATAAAACCTTCTTCAAGTTTAGTTATTCCTTCTTTTGCTTCAACTAAAAAGTCTTGCAAAATATCTTCATCAAAATTCATTCCTTTCTCACCTCCTTACCTTTTCTGCATCTTTATTATAATTAATTTCTTAATTTTTAAAATTTAAAACCTCTTTGAAACAACTTTGCTTTACCATTTTTTACTACTAAATAAGCTTTCTCTCCAACTATTAGAGGTAAATTATTTTTGATGTGTCCAAAGGAAAAGTTATAACCAATAGGTATATATTTTGGCAAAAACTCTTCCACTCCTTTTAAGAATTCTAAGGAATTAACTTTACCTATATCACCTATTATTATCCCCTTTATATTTTCAATTCCTAAAGTAAAAATCACTTGCAAAAATGCCCTTTCAATTCTATATTTTTTTTCATTCGTTTCTTCTATCATTAAAATTAGGGATTTTTCAGTAGGTAAATAGGTAGTCCCACATAAACTTGCCAAAGTAACCAAATTTCCTCCTAAAAGTATTCCTTCTGCCTCGCCCTCTTTATAAGCAAAACCTTCTAACTCTATATCTTTATTTCCGGCTATTACTTCTAATAGATTTTTTAAAACTTCTTCACTTAAATCTGGCAAATTAACAATCATTGGAGCGTGTAGCCCCTTTTTTTTAAATTTTTTATAAAAGTATAAATGCAAAGCTGTAATATCGCTAAATCCAATTAAAGAGGAATATATATTTATTTTTTTATTTTCGGAAAAAATTTCATCTAAATAAGGAATTAATTTTATAGCTCCAAATCCTCCTCTTACCGCCCAAATAAAGTCATATTCTTTTGCTGTAATCAATTCATAAAATAAAAAAGCTTTAAATGAAGGAAAAGATTCTGAAAAATCTACAAAAGATTTAAAGGATATATTGTTTTTTCTTAAAACTTTAATTCCTCTTTGATAGCTTCTTATAGAGGGCGGGCTTGAGGGTGAAAAAAGAGCTATTTTTATTTCTTTTTCCATAAATAATAAAGTCCTTCTAAAGTTAAATGTGGTTCTATTTTTTCTATCTTTTTAGAATAGGGAGCTATAAATTTAGCGAGTCCTCCAGTAGCTATAACTTTAGGACTTGTTCCCATTTCTTCTGAAAGTTTTTCTATTAAAAAGTCAGTAAGCCCTATAAATCCATATATTAAACCACTTTTTAAAGCTGAAATGGTGTCCTTCCCTATAACTTGAGAAGGTGGCTCACTTAAATCTATTTTGGGTAATTTAGCAGTTTTTTTAAATAAAGCTTCTGTAGAAATTAAAATACCAGGTGCTATTGCTCCTCCTAAATAAGCCCCCTTCTCTGAAACGCAATCAAAGGTTATAGCTGTTCCAAAATCAACTATAATTAAAGCACTTTTATATTTTTCCCATCCTGCTAAGGCATTTACTAACCTATCTCCTCCTACTTCACAAGGATAGAAGAGTTCTATAGGAATTTTAACAGTTTGATGATCTGCAACTAAAACTTCTCTTGCCAATAACTTTTTCCCCATTTCAACCCACCAATGTAGCACGGGCGGAACTACACAGGCAATGCAAACTCCTTTAAGGTCTTTTAAAGCTATTTTATAAATATCCAAAAAACTTTTAAGCTTTACTAAAACTTCGTGAGAAGAAACAGGTATCTCAGTTTTAAAACTAAAAGTAGCAACTAAATTGCCGTTTTCTTCAAAAACACCGCAAACTGTGGAAGTATTCCCTATATCCACAGTTAAAAGCATCTAAATTCCCTCCTTAATACTTTCTAAAAGCCAGCTTACCCAATCTTCTTTTTCTCTTCTCTTAAGTATTTTTACTTTACAGTTTTTTAAAATTTCTAAAAGTTCTTTTTCCATATTACTCATAAATCCAGATATTAAATAAAATTTAGAATCCCAAAAAGAGGAAAGATTAAATAATTCCTCTAAAAGACCTTTGTAAAGATTTGCTAAAACTAAATCTACTTTAATAGGTAAAAGCTTTTTTATATCTCCTTCTATGACCTCTGCTGAAAGACCATTTAAAATTAAATTATGTTTAGTTACTTTTACACATAAAGGATTAATATCTACAGCTATAACATCAGCTCCAAGCTTAGCCCAAAAGAGAGTTAAAATCCCTGTTCCACAACCAATATCAAGAATTTTTTGGGGTTTACCAAAATTTTGATAAAATTCCCAACTTAACTCAAGGATCATGGAGGTTGTGGGGTGAGTTCCTTCTCCGAAAACTATACTTGGATCAAAAATAAGATCCCATTCTCCTTCATACCAAAGAGGAGCTATTTTATAAGGTCCTACTTTAAAAGGTTTTAGCACTCTATTTTCATTCCATTTTTCATAGGGCATTGCATCTTTAAAATCCAGTTTAAGCCCATATTTTTTTATTAATTCCTCAACAAGCTCATCTTTTGATTTATGAAAAAAAAGAATTCCTATTCCATCTTCTTCCCATACTCCTATTAAGTCTTCATCTTCAAATTGATTAAGAGCTGGATGAAAGTTTTTAAAACTGTAAATATATAAAGTTTCGTATTTTTTATACTTGCCTTTTAACATTTTTATAAATTTTATTTTATTAACAAATTTAAATAACACAAGAAAGAAGTAAGTTCAATTCTTTTATTATATTTTCAAGATATAAAATAACTAAAATAAGGGCTAAATTTAAGATTATCCATAAAAGTAAAATAATGCGAATTCTTAAAAATTTTTTCTGAATTTTATTAAAAATTTCCTCATTTATTAGAGCATTTTTCAAAAATTCAATTCTTTCAAATATTCCATAATGATGCCAACTTTTTCTATACAATTGCCCTGTAACTTCTCCTATTTTAAATAGGGCTGAAATAATGGGTTGAGGACTTTTTAATATAATAGCAGAAAGAAAATCTGCTTCCCTTTCAAATTGTCTTAAAAAGAAAGAAAAAATGTATCTTATGTAAATAAAAGCTAAAAAAATAAGTCCTATACCTAAGCTTATTTCTAATGAAACCGGTAAAGTCTTTTTATTTTTTATAATATCAATTAATTGAGGTGAAAAATAATAGGCTATTAAAAAACTTAGTATTAAAAGCGTTAACAAAAATAAAGGGAGATTTAAGAGTAAGAGCAAAAGCCAAAAATTATGTCTTTTTTTGAGATGTCCTATCTCATGAGCTACTACTCCTAAAATCTCTTCTGGAGAAAGAATACTTAAAAGTGGTTTAGAAAAAAATAAATATTTAAAAGGGGGTAAAAAACCTATAATACCTGCTGTATAAAGCTTTTTTCCTAAGTCATCTAACACATAAATTTCACTTATTTTAACCTTATTTTTTTTCAAAAAATTTAAAATAATTTCTCTTAAAGCTAAATTGTCTAAGGGTTTTACAGGCCAAATTTTAATTATCAAAAAGGGAGAAATAATAATAATGATGATCAAAAAAAGAAAAAACTCTCCCTCAAAATTTAAATTGAAAATATTAAAAATATCTTGAAAAATAACTAATAGTAATACTGGAAGAATAATACCTAAAAGGATTTTTAAGTAATTAAGTGTAAATCTTAAAAGTAAAAACCTTACTAAGAACATATAATGCAAAAACCATAAAATTCCTATAAGAGAAGAAAAATAGATTTTATCTAAATAGGTTTTAAAACTAAGAAAACTCAAGTCTATAATATAAAAAATAAAGCTAAGACCTATAAAAATTTTATCTAAAAAATTAATAAAGTGGGATTGATAAATTTTTTTTCTAACTATTAAAAGCAAAAAAATAAAAAGGAATTCTTTAAAAATAAAAAGGGAGACGAGAAAAATTGAGGAAATTTTATAGGAAGTTACAGGAATAAACTCATAAATAATAAAAGCTAACCAAAGATATATAAGATCTTCATAGATCAAATTTTAATACCACCAATACATATAATAATCAAATTAATTCAAATAAATGAACTTTACTTTAATTAGAAACTCCAAAACAATAAAAATATATCAAAAAATAAAAATATGACAAGTCTTACATTGATTATTTATCTTTCCCACCACTTTTCAAGTTTTTCTATTTTTCTTTTAGTTAAAGTTTCTCCATTAGTGATAGTTTCATATCCTTAAATACCCATGACTTGCTCAAGGCGAAAATAATGATTTGGACATTTGAAGTGGTAAAATTATAAATTTTTCATTTCCTCCTAAAAATTTTTAACTACTATTTTCTAAAGAAGTATTTTCTTTTTTTTGTTTTTCTTTCTTTTCCTTTTCTTTTCCTTTTCTTTTCTTGCATAATCTGTAACATACCATCCAGTACCCTTTAAGATAAAACTACTTTCACTAATAAGTTTTATTAATTCTCCACCACATTCTTTACAAACTTTCAAAGGCTCATCTGTTATTTTTTGCCATACTTCAAAGTGCTTTCCACAACTTTTACATTCATATTCATAAATTGGCATCCTTCTTCACCTCCTTGAAGATTTTAAGAATAAATTTGGTCAAAATAGTAAAAAACTTTATTCATATGAGGTAAATTTGTGAAATCTTTTAAGGCTTTTTTGGTAAGATTATGCACAAATTTTTCTTCTTCCCATTTATATTTAGAATAAAAATTACTCTCATATCTAATAAATCTAACTAAATGGATCAATTCGTGAGTTAAAATATAAAGCAAAAGTTCTTTTAGAAAAGGGTTTTTTTTGTGAAAAATTTTATTTTTATTAAGACATATAACATAAAAGTCCTTTCTTTTTGATGGTAAATCATGTAATATTTTACCCTTTAAAATAGTTGCAAACCTGTTTTTAAAAAACTTGTTTTCCTTTAAAATGTATATATCATAAATTAATCTACTAATCTCTCTTTCTGAAAGCTTAAATTTTTCAATAAGATTTAATTCGCAAAGATAAAAAATATTTTCTAATTCATAAAAATTATTAAATTTTCTTAAATATGAAGTTACTTTTTTCCCTTGGGATAAGATCCTAACCAAACTACTTGAAGACAATAATTTTGCATTTCCTCCAAACATTCTTTTATCTTCTCGTCTTTAATATGTCCTTCGCAATCTAAGAAAAAAACATATTTCCAAGGTTCATCTTTAGAGGGTCTGCTTTCTATTTTAGTAAGATTTATTTTTCTTACAGCGAAACATCTAAGCACATCAAAAAGAGCACCAGGTCTATCTGCTACACTAAAAAGAAGAGAAGTTTTATCATCTCCAGTAGGTTGAACCTCTGTTTTTCCAATAATCCAAAATCTTGTAGAATTTCCTTTTATATCTTCTATATTTTTAGCTACAATCTGAAGATGATATAATTTTGCTGCTACTAAACTTGCAATTGCACCTACACTTTCATCTACAGCTGCCCATTTTGCTGCTAAAGCTGTTGAAGGAACTGTTTCAATAGGAACTGAAGGTAATTTTTTCCTTAACCATTTCCTACATTGAGCTATAGCTTGAGGATGGGAAAGTACTTTTTTAATGTCCTCTATTTTCCCAGTTTGATTCATAAGATGATGAGAAATAGATTCATAAATTTCTCCACATACTTTTAATCCATATTCATAGATAGCATCAAGAGTTGTTGCTACAACCCCTTCTATAGAGTTTTCAATAGGAACCACTCCAAAATTAACTCTTTCACTACTTACTTCTTCAAAAACATCAGTTATAGTTTCTACAGGTATAAGTTCAGCAGAGGTCCCGAAATAATTTAAAGCTGCAATGTGACTAAAAGTTGCTTCAGGACCAAGATAAGCTACTTTTATTTTTTGTTGAGCACTTCTACAAGCTTTTATAATTTCTGAATAAATTACTTTTAATGCATCCTCAGGAAAGACTTTTTGATTAATTTTTAAAACTTTATTCAAAATCTCTTTTTCTCTCAATAAATCAAAACTTTCATATCCCATATTCTCTTTAAGCTTTCCTATTTCTTTTGCAACCTCTATTCTTTCTTTTAAAAGTTCAACAATTTGTGTATCTATTTTATCAATTTTTTCTCTTAATTCTTGAAGTTTATTGTTCTTCATAATTTATCTCTACTTCGTTATTTTTTATTCTCAAAGAATGAAACAGTTTTCTTTTTACCTTCAAGTTTTTTATTTTAGGAAGGCAGCCCCAACAAAAATAAGCTCCTCTTCCACCCTCTTTTTGAAGCTTATCTAAAACTATTTTATTTTCTTTTATACAAAATCTCAATAAGTCTTTTTTAGGCATTTTTCTCTTGCAAACTATACAGGTCCTCTCAGGAACATGCCCTTTTTTAGGCATTTATCTCTTTCTTAGCTTTTTCAACAATTTTTTCTACCTCTTCTAAGGGTAGCTTTGTTAATTCAGCAATTTTTTCTATAGGTGTTTCTACAAGAGTTTTCAAATCTTTAATATTTGCTTCATAAAGATAACCTGCAATTTCATCAGATAATCCTGTTACTTTAAGTAACCTTAAAAATTCTGGTTCTTGACGTCTCAAATACTGGGTTTCGCTTAAAATGTCTATTCTCCATCCTACAAGTTTAGAAGCAAGTCTAACATTTTCTCCCTTTTTACCAATAGCAAGGGACAATTGGTCATCAGGAACAATAACTTCAAGAGTTTTATTTTCTTCATCCACTATAACTTTACTACATTCTGCTGGAGCTAAAGCATTATAAACAAATTTAGCAGGATCAGGATCCCATAAAACTACATCTATCTTTTCTTTCCCCTCCTTTTTATCAGCTTTTGCTATATTAAGTTCCTCTAAAATAGTAGAAATCCTTGAGCCTCTTACTCCTATACAGGTTCCTACAGGATCAATATTGGGATTAGTCGAGGTAACTGCAATTTTTGTTCTTGAACCGGGTTCTCTTGCTATAGCAACAATTTTAACTATACCTTCTTGAATTTCAGGTACTTCCTTTTCAAAAAGTTTTTTAACAAAAGCTGGATGTGAACGAGAAACTATAATTTGAGGCTCCTGTTGTCTATATACCTCTATAACCAAAGCTTTCAATCTATGCCCTCTAATATACTTTTCTCCAGGTACTTGTTCTTCCTCAGGTAAAAGAGCTTCTGCTCTTCCTAAGGAAAGAATTACTCCTCTTTTGTCAAATCTGTGTACATACCCACTAACTATTTCTCCAATTTTATATTTATATTCATCATATATAAGGTGTTTCTCTGCAAGTCTTAATTTTTGAGAAAAAAGTTGTTTTACAATTTGAGCAGCTATACGTCCTAAATCTTGAAGTTCCACCCTTTCTCCAATGATGTCCTCAATTTTAATGTTAGGATAAATCTTTTGAGCCTCTTCTAAGGAAATTTCTGTCTCCTTATCTTTAACTTCTGCTACCACTTTTTTTAATTTGTAAATCTCTATATCACCCTTTTCTTCATCATATTTAACTTCAATACGGGCTTTGTTACCAAATCGTTTTTTTGCTGCAGTTCTAATCCCTTCAATTAAAGCCTCAACAACTATCTCCTTAGATAAACCCTTTTCTTTACTTAAACTTTCTATAACCCTTTTTAATTCTCCCGGCATAGATATTCTCCTCTACTTTAAAATTCATTTAAACTTAATTTTAGGCTGTAAATTTGCTTTTTTAATATTATCCAAAGAAAACTCCCAAACTTTCCCTTCTACTTCCATCTGAACCAAATCTCCTTTTATTCCTAAAATAATACCTGTAAAATTTTTTCTCCCAGAAATAGGTGTTTTTAAAATAATTTTAGCTTTCTCTCCTTTAAATCTTTCGTAATCTTCTTTTTTAACCAAAGGTCTTTCTATCCCCGGAGAAGAAACTTCTAACACATAGGAATGATGAATAAGATCTTCTTTATCTAATATTTTGCTTATCATTTCGCTTATTTTTGCACAATCTCCTACAGTAACTCCTCCTGGTTTATCTATAAAAATTCTTAAAACCCAACCTCCTCTTTCCCTTCTCCATTCTAAATCCACTAACTCTATATTTTTTCTTAAAATAGGAATTTCTATAATCTCTCTAATTTTATCTTTAATTTCTTTTTCCATAATCTTAAAATTAAAAATTATTTTTTAAAATTATATCACAAATATACCAAAAATTATCAATTTTAAAAGTGAAGTTTTAGATTTTGATTTCTCTTTTACTTAGTATATAGAGAAATAGCTACAGGATTTAAATCAGCTTAAAGATCTTTTAAAAATTACAACTTAAAGATAAAATTAGGTTTTCTTTAAGCTTTTCAATTTCTTCTTGATATTCCTTTGCTGGTCTTTCTATACCACAGGTAAGACACCTTACCTTAGCATTAGCTCAAGTTCCTTCTATAACTGCCTTACCTCCGCAGTATTTACAAATAAGGTGTCCTTTATTATCTTTGTTTTCAAAAAAATCAAACGAACTCATTTTTTAACTCCCTCTAATTAAAGTATTTTATAGGTTAACTATTTTTATTTTCTCGTCAAGAGACAATAAATACAAAAGGGAACTATTATGAAAGATATTGAAAGGAAAAACTATTGTGCTACTTTTAGGATATTCATAAAATTATAAATATAAAGATGAAATCTTCAAAAAGTATACTTATTTCAGCTGGACTTATTGGGAATGTAATTGAGTGGTATGATTTTATTGTCTATGGATACTTTGCACAAGTTTTTGCTAAACTCTTTTTTCCAACCCATGATCCTGTAGTATCTCTTATTTTAAGCTTTTTAACTTTTGCAGTTGGTTTTTTAGCTCGTCCTCTTGGTGCTCTTTTAATTGGCTATTTAGCAGATAAAAAGGGTAGAAAACCAGCCTTGGTTCTTTCTATATATCTTATGGCGGTTCCTTCGATCCTTATTATGCTTCTTCCTACTTATCAAAGTATAGGAATTGCTGCTCCTTTCATTCTTGGAATTCTAAGAATTTTCCAGGGTCTTTCTGCTGGTGGAGAATATACTACTTCAGTTACTTTTTTACTTGAGCATAGCAACCCTGAGCGCAGAGCCTTTTATGCAAGTATTAACCTTTCAGGAGCTATTCTTGGTATTCTTATTGGTTCTTTTGTAGCTACTCTTTTTCATCGAATTTTTTCTATGGAAGAGATTCTATCTTATGCTTGGCGATTGGTTTATCTTCCTTCTATTATTTTAATTTTCTTAGGAGTTATTATATTAAAAAGAACCTATGAAACCCCTTCTTTTGTTAAAGAGATCTTGTCTCCTTCCCGGGGATTTCCTCTTTTTACCGCTATAAAACATTATAAAAAATCCTTAGTCTTAACCTTAGCTTTATCAGCAGTGCAAGGAGTTGCCTTTTTTACTCTTTTTGTCTATTTGTCTACTTATTATAATAGAATTTTAAAACTCCCAGCTGACCAATCTTTTTTAATTAACACTTTAGCCATGTTACTTCTTGATCTACTTATCCCAATTATAGCCCTTCTTTCAGACCGCTATGGAAGAAGGCCTTTTTTCTTAATTTCCCTTTCTCTTTATAGTTTTCTTTCTATAGGACTTGTTAAGCTCATGCTGTCTGCAGTTTTTATGACTGTTCTTTTAAGCCACCTTATCTTTGCCTTAATATCTTCTCTCTTTATGAGTATTCTTCCTGCTACCTTAGCAGAGTTATTCCCTGTTAAAATAAGAGGAACCTCTTTTTCAGTTCTTTATAATATATCCCTTGCTATCTTTGGTGGAACTGTACCAATGGTTTGTACCCATTTTGTAGAAAAACTTAACATTTTAACTTTTCCAGGAATTTATCTTTCAGCAATTTCAGCTTTAGCCCTTATTTTATCAATCCTTTTTCTACCTGAAACAAATCCAAGAAAATCTAAAATTAAGTAAAATTTTCTAAATTATTTTACAATTTCATAAGTCATACTTTTTATAAAACAGCTTTTTACCAATTTCTACTGTTAAAATATAAAATATGATTACTATCGCTATGAAAATGTAAAGTTGAATAGTCAAGGGTTTAAGTTCTAAAAGTTTACCAGGAGGTGTAAAAGGTAAAATAAAAACTATTATAGATATTGCAAGTGTATTTAGGAGTAGAAAAATTGAGGGATTGCTATTTAAGAAGAATTTCTTGGTACGTAAAACCAATAAAATAAATATTTGTGTCAAAAGACTCTCAAGAAACCAGGCAGAACGGAAAAGTTCTATGCTTGTCTTAAAAATGAAAAGCAAAGAAGTAAAAGTTATAAAATCAAATATTGAGCTTATTAATCCAAAAACTATCATAAATTTTTTAATAAACTCTATATCCCACTTTTTTGGACTTTTTATCCAATCTTCATCTACATTATCAGAAGGTATAGACATCACAGCAGTATCTGATAAAAGATTAGTTGTTAATACTTGTTTTGGCAACATAGGAAGAAAGGGCACGATAAAAGATGCTCCTGTCATAGAAAATACATTCCCAAAGTTAGAACTAACTTGCATAAAAAGATATTTCATAGTATTTAAAAAAGTTTTTCTACCTTCAAGGATAGAATCTATTATGGTATGTAAATCTGACTTTAAAAGAACTATATCTGCGCTTTCTTTTGCCACATCTACTGCATTTTCAACAGATATTGCCACATCTGCACTTCTCATTGCAGCGACATCGTTTATACCATCTCCCATATAACCAATTACATAACCTGCTTTTCTAAGTGCAAGAACTATTCTATCTTTTTGTAATGGAGAAAGTTCAGCAAATATAAAAGTATCTTTTACTCTTTTAATGAGAGCATCCTCAGAAAATTTATTAATTTCATCACCACTTAATACTCTACCTTTAAGCCCAAGATTTTCAGCTATATGCTGAGCTACAAATTTGTTATCTCCTGTAATTATTCTTAATTCTATCCCTAAACTTAAAAGTCTATCAATTAAATCTTTTGCATCTTCTTTTAATGGATCATGGAGAATAACGAAACCAAGAAAGATTTCCTCATTCTCATCTTTAAAATCAATTTTGTCTTTATCAACTTGTTTGTAAGCTACAGCAATTAATTTAAAACCTTGACCACTATAATATGTGTAAAGCTTTTCAATCTTTTGAATAACTTCTTTAATATTAACAACCTTTCCATCAATTTCTGCATAGCTACAAATTTCTATTACATGAGAATAAGCACCTTTTGTGATTAATAGATTTTGCATATCTTTTTTAACAAGAACTGATAATCTTTTTCTGTTAAAATCGTAGGGAAGTTCATCTAACTTTTTAAATTCCGAAATATTGACAGATTTTAAGCTTTCTTTTATTGCTTCGTCTATAGGGTTTTTATAGCCGGTTTGAAAATAAGAGTTTATACAAGAAAATAGAGCCGTCTTTTCGTCATCTTCATCATTTATATTTTTAAATGCAAACACTTTCATCTTTCCTTCTGTCAATGTTCCAGTCTTATCACAACACAGAACATTCATACTACCAAAATTTTCTATGGATGCCAATCTTTTTACTATTGCACCTTTGTGAGCCATATATCTTGCACCATAAGAAAGACCCACACTTATTACTGCAGGTAGAAGTACTGGGGTTATACCAATTCCAAGAGAAAGGGCAAATAAAAGGGAATTTATTACACCTCTATTATAGTAAGCATTGACTGCGAAAACAATTATTATAAGAATTGTAGCTATTTCAAGGAGTGTATACCCAAATCTTCTTAAACCTCTTTCAAAGTCTGTTCTTCCTTTACCAAGTCTTAGTCTATCTACAATTTTTCCATATTCAGTATCCTTGCCAGTTTTTATAACTTCCATAACTCCAAATCCACTTATTACATGGGTTCCCATAAAAAGATTGCTTCCTTCAAATTTTTCAACAGGATATGCCTCCCCAGTCATTAAAGATTCATTTACAAATAAATCTTTAACTTTAAGTATTACACCATCAGCAGGTATCATATCTCCTGCTCGCAAGATAACTATATCTCCTGGAACTACATATTCAATTGGTATTTCCATTTCTTTACCATCTCTTATCACTGCTACATAAGTTTTAACCATAGAAAGAAGCTTTTCTATAGTTTTATAAGCACCTCTTTCCTGCCAAAAATCTAAGAGCCCTCCAAGTAATATGATACTAATTATTATAAAAGCATCTATTTTTTCACCTAAAATAGCCGAGAGTAAAGCAGTAAAAAAAAGTAGTAAAATATAAGGACTTTTAAATTGATTTATTAATAACTTTATATCTTTAAATTTTCTATCTTCCTTTATCTTATTATAACCATACTTTTTAAGCCTTTCTTCCGCATCTTTTGTAGATAGACCTAATCTTTCAGAAAGTTCAATTTCCATAAAAAAATCTCCTTATAAACGTTTAAATAAATTTATTATAGAGAAATTTTTTGTAAAGTTTATTTTATATTAAAAATCTGAATAGAAAAAATTATAGCAAATTAAGCTAAGATTAAGCATCTTCTAAAGGAAATATTCATCAAATAATGTGTTTGATAGTCCAATAGACCTTATTAGTAGGAGATATCAAATAAAAATTTTTCTGTAGTTAAAAATTTTTATTTGGAGGAAGCATAGCTTTAACTATAAGTCCTACATCTACTCATCTTTTAAATGATGACGAAGAGGTATATACCTACTAATAGATGGTTAGTCTTTGGACCCATTTTGCTGCTATTGCTGGAGTAGGACCTTTAATTGGACCAGTTTTAGCTGCACAATTTGGATATCTACCCGGTTTTTTCTGGATTTTAATCAGAGGCGTTTTAGCAGGAGCTGTACACGACATGGTAATACTTTTAAGAATTGATTTTCTCTTAGCTCTTGTCAAAACTATGTTAAAAAGATTTATAACCTCTATTGCTTTATTTTCTAAATCCCTTTCTGAGTAAATCTTCTACTAAATTAACTACAAGTTCAGCTTCAAAAGGATTTTCAAAAGATGTAATTCCACTGGCTAAGAATGTAACTTTTCTAAATTAATTGTCAAAAGTACAAAATAAAATGTGATAAGTTACGTAGAGATGGTATAATGTATTAGTTTAAATTTTATATTTAACTTTATGAGAAAATATGGAGCGGGCGACGGGATTCGAACCCGCGACCTGAAGCTTGGGAAGCTTCCGCTCTACCCCTGAGCTACGCCCGCTTTATTATAATTATAATTAATTTTAAAATTTTAACAAGCAAAAATTTAGGAGGGTTAATTTGAAGGAAAATTACGATGTAATTATTGTTGGTGCAGGACCTGCAGGAATATTTGCTGCCTTAGAAATTATCTCAAAAAGTAATCTAAAGGTTGCTATAATTGAAAAAGGAAAAGATATTGATAAAAGAACCTGTTATATAGAAAAATTAGGGAAATGTTTAAATTGCAAAGTTTGCGATATGCTAAATGGTTGGGGAGGAGCAGGTGCTTTTAGTGATGGAAAACTCAATCTTTCTCCTGAGATTGGAGGATTTCTTTTAGATTATATTCCAAGAGAAGAACTGATTGATCTAATTAATTATGTAGACAGTATATATGTAAAAATGGGAGCCCCCCAAAAAATTTACACCTTAGATGAACTTAATATAGAAAGAATTAAAAAATTATGCTCTAAACAAGGACTTATATTTATACCTTCAAAAATAAGACATATAGGAACTGAAAAATGTAAGGAAATTTTAAAAAATTTAAAAGAAGAAATTTCAAAAAAAGCTGATATTCTTTTTGAAAAATCTGTATCTAAAATTTTAACTTCAGGAAAAAAGGTAAAAGGAGTTCAATTAAAAGATGGAACTAAAATTATGGCTAATTATGTAATTGTTGCTCCAGGAAGGGCAGGAAGTAGTTGGTTAGAAGTTGAGGCAAAAAGATTAAATCTAAATACTAAAATAAATCCTGTAGACATTGGAGTTAGGGTAGAAGTCCCAGCTTCTGTAATGGACGAGTTAACCTCTCTTTGCTATGAGCCAAAATTTCTTTATTATTCTAAAACTTTTGATGATCCTGTGAGAACTTTTTGTGTTAATCCATATGGAGAGGTTATCATAGAAAATGTAGAAGGGGTATGGACAGTAAATGGACATAGTTATAGTTATAAAAAAACAGATAATACCAATTTTGCTATTTTATGTAGCACTTACTTTACTGAACCCTTTAAAGATCCAATTTTATATGGAAAAAGTATTGCAAAACTTGCCAATCTTTTAGGAAAAGAAGTTTTGGTTCAAAGATTAGAAGATATTAGAAAAGGAAGAAGGTCAACAGAAGCAAGAATTTCTAGAAATCCAGTTAAACCCTCCCTAAAAATTGCTACTCCTGGAGATCTTAGTTTTGTTTTACCTTATAGATATTTAGTAAATATTCTTGAAATGCTCGAAGCTCTTGATAAGATCCTCCCTGGTGTTAATTCTCCCCATACTTTACTTTATGGAGTGGAGGTTAAATTTTATAGCCTTAGATTTGAATTAAGTCGCTCCCTTGAGACAAAAATTAAAAATCTTTTTATAGCTGGAGATGGAGCAGGAATCACAAGAGGTCTTATTCAAGCTTCGGTCTCAGGAGTTATAATTGCAAGAGAAATTGTAAAAAGGAGCTTAATTTTAGGTTAAAAATTAAAATTAAAATGCAAATCCTAAATTTTATGCTATAATTTTAAAAAATCGCTTCTAAAGGAGGTTTTATTTTATGAATGCAAAAATTGAAACCTCAAGATTAGAAAAAATATTGAAAAAAATTGAAGGAGTTGCAGACAAAAGAGCTTCTATGGCTGTTTTATCTATGGTCTTGATAGAATATAAACCTACGGAAAGCTATCTCCATTTGCTTTCTACTGATTTGGAAATAGGTTATAAAGGAAAAATATTTGCTGAAGTTGAAGGAGAGGAAACCTCCTTCTGTGTGCCTGCAAGAAAATTTTATGAAATAGTTAAAAACTTTCCTGAAGATGAAATTTATTTAATTAAAGACGAGAATAGATTAGTTATTAAGGATGCACAGGAAAGAATTGTATATAATTTAGCTATTACAGATAGTGAAGAATTCCCAAGTTTACCTGAATTCATAGAAGAAAATGCTATAGAAATTCCAGGAAAGGTCTTAGCTGAACTTATTTCAAATACTATTTTTTCTACCTCTAAAGAAGAAAGTCATTTTGTATTAGGAGGTATTTATTTTGAACCTATAAAAGAGGAAGGTATTTTAAGAGCTGTTGCTTCAGATGGGCATAGACTGGTTAAACTTGATAGAGAAGTAATAGGAATAGAAAATGTAAATTTTAACGAAGGATTTATCGTGGGAAGAAAAGCTGCTAAACAAATAGAAGATATTGCAGAAGAAGAATTAATAGTAAAATTGGGGTATATAAACAATTATGTAGTAATATGGACATCAAATTCGGTCTTTTTTGCAAGAACTATTGAAGGAACTTATCCAGATTATAGAAGCGTAATACCTTCTCATTATGAAAATGTTTTAAAAGTAGATAGAAAACTGCTAATGGATGCTTTAAAAAGGGTGTCTCTAATAATACCAGAAAAATTTAAACCTGTTACTTTTGATCTAAAACCTGACGAAATCATTCTTTCTTCTCAAGAAGTAGAATTAGGAAAAGCTCAGATTAAGCTTAGTGCTATTTATGAAGGAAAACCTCTTACAGTAAATTATAATGCGGATTATATTTTAGATGCTTTAGAAGTAATGAATTCAGAAGAAGTAGAAATAAAAATAGGTGAAGAGAGAACTCCTGCTTTAATAACCGGTAGAAGAGACGAAGGTTTTCTTTATTTGGTAATGCCTATGATCTTATAAAGATTATGAAGATTCTCAGTAAAAAAGAAAAGGAATCTCAAAAAAATATGGATTTTACCCAAAATTACGAAGCAAGTAGCATCAAGGTCCTCTCTGGTTTAGAGGGAGTCAGAGCTCGTCCTGCAATGTATATAGGATCAACAGATATCTCGGGTTTTCATCATCTTTTATGGGAAGTTCTTGATAATGCGGTTGATGAAGCTTTAGCTGGATATGCTACAGAAATAATTGTAACTCTTCATAAAGATGGATCTGCAAGTTGTGAAGATAATGGTAGGGGGATTCCAACAGATATACATCCTGAAGAAGGTATTTCAGCACTTGAGCTTGTAATGACAAGACTTCATGCTGGTGCTAAGTTTGATCACGGTGTGTATAAAGTTTCTGGAGGTCTTCACGGAGTAGGTGTTTCTGTAGTTAATGCCCTTTCAGAATGGTTAATTGCTGAAGTTTATAGAGATGGAAAAATTTTTAGACAAACTTATAAAAGAGGAATCCCCGACGGTCCGATACAAGTTGTAGGTGAAACTAAGAAAAGGGGAACCTTGGTAAGATTTAAACCTGATCCGGAAATTTTTGGGAACTTAGAATTTGATTTAGAAATAGTTCAAAAAAGAATAAAAGAATTATCTTATTTAAATCCAGAAATCAAATTTTATTTAATTGATGAAAGAATCGGATTTTTTGAGAAATATCATTACAAAGGCGGTATTGTTGAGTTAGTAAAAGCTCTAAATGCTAAAAAAAATCCTATTCATTCAAAGGTTATTTATATTTCAGGAGAAAAAGAAAATGTTAAAGTAGAAGTAGCTATTCAATATAATTCAAGTTATACAGAAACTTTATACAGTTATGTAAATAATATTCATACCAAGGAAGGAGGAACCCACGTTATTGGTTTTAGAAGTGCATTAACAAAAGCTATAAACAGATATATTTCCGATGAAAAAATTCCTAAACAATTTAAGATCAAAGTGGAAGGTGAAGATGTAAAAGATGGACTTTGTGCTGTTATATCTCTAAAAGTGCCTGATCCTCAATTTGAAGGTCAAACAAAAATGAAGCTCGGAAATAGCGAAATTAAACCTATTGTTGAATCTATTGTATATGAAGGTTTAATAAAATTTTTAGAAGAAAACCCAAGTGAAGCTAAAAAAATTATTCAAAAAATAACTATTGCTGCTAAAGCAAGAGAAGCTTCCAAAAAAGCAAGAGAACTTATAAGAAAAAAGAGTGAAATAGAAGAATTTTTAGTAGCTGGAAAGCTTGCAGATTGTTCTGAAAAAGATCCTGAAAAAAGAGAACTTTTTATAGTAGAAGGAGATTCTGCAGGAGGCTCAGCTAAACAAGCAAGGGATCGTAGATTTCAAGCTATTCTTCCTTTAAGAGGAAAAATCTTAAATGTAGAAAAGGCAAATATAGAAAAAATGCTTTCCTCAGAAGAGATAAAAAGTATAATTGCAGCTTTGGGAGCTGGCATAGGACCTGATAATTTTAATCCTGAAAAATGTAGATATCATAAAATTATAATTATGACTGATGCTGATATAGATGGAGCACACATTAGAACTCTTCTTCTTACTTTTTTCTATCGACAAATGCCTGAATTAATAGAAAAAGGCTGGCTTTTCATAGCTCAACCTCCTCTTTATCGAGTCGTAGAGGGAAAAAAAGAAACCTATTTAAAAGATGATGAAGAATTGGACAAGTATATTTTAAAAAGAATTTCAGAAGGAGTAAAAGCCTATTTTATAAAAGACTCTCTTAAAGAAAAAATAGAAATTAAAGACTTTCGCAACCTCTTCTTAACCTGTGCAAAACTTGATAGAATATTGTTAAATCTCTTCAAAAAAAATTATCCTCCTCAAGTTATCTTACTACTTTTGAAAGCAGGACTAAACAATCTTTCTTTCTTTGAAGACCTTTCTAAAATGGAATCCTTAGCTAAGGATTGTCAAAATTTAGGTTTCAAAATCTCTAAAATAAAACCAAGTGATTATAATCCTAAATACTATGAATTTTTTATATATTCAGAAAAGGAAAGCTTTATTTCAACTCGTATAGGCCCTGAACTTATTTTAGAAAAAGATTATAGAGAAGCCTTTAAAATTTTTGAAAACTTAAGACCTTATGTTTTTTATAAATTACAAATTGTTTATAAAGATTCAATTAAGGTATGGGAAAATTGGATCTTTTATATAGGGGAATTTTTACAATATTTAAGAGAGGAAGGAAGAAAGGGGCTTTTTATTCAAAGATATAAAGGTCTTGGAGAAATGAATTCTAAACAATTGTGGGAAACTACTATGGATCCAAAAAACAGAGTTCTTAAAAAGGTAAGTATTTATGATGCAGAAAAAGCTGATGAACTCTTTTCTATTCTTATGGGTGAAGATGTAGAACCTCGTAAAGAATTTATTTATCAACATGCCTTAGAATATAGAGAACTTGATATTTAAACAAAAATGAATTCAAAATTACTTAAAAAAAATTTAAAATTAGTTTTATCTAAAAAAGAAATCTCTCAAAAAATTAAAGAATTAGCTAAAAAAATTGAAAAAGATTATAAGGATGAGCCTTTAATATTTATTGGAACCCTTAAAGGAGCTTTTATTTTTTTAGCTGATCTAGTGAGAAATATTAAAAATCCCAATGTGGAAATCGATTTTGTAAGGGTTAGAAGTTATGGATTTTCGGATACATCTTCTGGTAAAGTAGAAATTACAAAAGATATTGAAGTTTCCTTAGAAGGTAAAAATGTTATCTTAGTAGAAGATATAGTTGATACAGGTATTACTTTAGAATTTCTTTATAATTACATAAAAACCCTTAATCCTAAGAGTTTAAAAATTTGCGTTTTAATTGATAAAAAAGAAAGAAGAAAAGTAAGGATTCCTATAGATTATGTAGGTTTCGAAATAGAAAAAGGTTTTTTAGTAGGTTATGGACTTGATTTTGCTGAAAAATATAGGCATTTACCTCACATAAAAGAGGTTATAAAAAATGAGTAAAAAGAAATTTGTATGGAATTATCTCAAAAATAGTCCTTGGTATATGTGGGTGATAAGAATTACAGGGGCAATTCTTATTGCTTATATTGTAATTAATGCCTTAAAACTTAAATAGCTACTTAATGCTCAGATTTATACTTAGGATGTTCATAAAGTACAGGCATACGATTTAACACAAAACGATAGGTCAAAACTAATAAAGTAACTACACCTGCACTAAGAGCTATCTCAGTCCAAGCTGGATAATATTTTTGAGAGAAAGGTACATACCATTTATAAGCTATTAAACACACATTTAAACGATTTACTATTACTCCAAAAGCAGTTAACACTGCTCCTAATTTTACAAGCCAAACAATTCTATTTCTAACAGCAGAAGTAAACATAAGTGCTGGAATAAAAACAAAGGCAATTAATTCAACTGCATACCAAAATCCATAAAATCCTTTTAGATAATGCCACTTTTCATAGTGGGCAAAATCAAGAAGTTTTAAAATTAAATAAATATAAAGGGCACAGGCTGCAGCTTTTCCTAATCCAATAAGCTTTTTGTTAAAATCTTCTTCATCAAAGTCTTTTATTTGATGCTTAAAAGCTTTATGAGTAATAGTTCCTTCAATAATAACAATTGAAATTCCTCCAAAGATTGCTGAAATAAGAAAAAAAGGAGGTAATAATGCTGAATACCATAAAGGATGAAGTTTATAAGGAACCACTAAATATAAACCACCAAGAGCTGACTGATGTCCTCCAGCAATAATCACTCCAAAAATAGTTGCCCAAATAACAAGTTTAGCAAAGAAATCACGAGCTCTTTTTAAATCTAACCATTCAAATACTACCGGAGCAAATTCTATAAGACAAATAATTGTATAAAGGAAGAAATGCCAACCTACTAAGAATAGAACAGAAGAAAAGCCCCAAGACCATATTAATAAATTATATAAATTGTAATATCTTCCCAAATCAAATAAAAGTGCAAAAATAGCAAAAACATATCCAAGAAGACTTGATAAAGCTACAGGTTTTGCAAAATGGTGGTATTCTTTAAGACCAAATAAATGAATTGCAGTCCCCACTGTAAGCCCAGGTGCTGCAAGAGCAATACCTACTAAAATATCAAAACCAATCCAAAAACCCCAGGGGTATTCATCTGAAAGATTTGTAGCAGGACCTAATCCATAAATAAGTCTATATACCATAGCATAAATTCCGAAAATTAAAATTATAAGGGCAATCATATTTCCAATAGTGATATTATCTTTTATGAATTCTCCAAATGTTCTTCCCATAAGAATTTTTTCTCTAAACCAAGAGGTATTATTTCTTTCCATGGCCCTCTCCTTTTTCCTCATTTATGGATTGTTTTTTCTTGCGGGATTTTGAAATTTGATAATAGGCTCCAAAAACTAAAGGCCAAGCTCCTACCACTTCAAAAAGTTTTACCATAAATAAAAATCTCTCACTATATTCTGGTATAGGAGTTTCTTCAAGTTTTGGAAATCCTATTTCTTCAAAAGGAACTGGCGATATATAAAGCCAACTTGTCCCACCTACTTCTTTTTCTCCATATACATGAGGAACATATTTACCGGGATTATTATGAATCCTTTCCCAAGCTATTTTAATAATTTCACTTCTTTTACCAAAAGTTAAAGCTCCTGCAGTACAAATCTCTACACAAGCAGGGACTTTACCTTCAACTATTCTATCATAACACATGGTGCATTTTGTAATTTGTGGAGTAATTGGATCATAATATTCATAGGCAGGGATATCAAAAGGACAAGCTACCATACAATATCTACATCCAACACATACACTTTTATTATAAATAACAGGACCTTCAGGGGTTTTTCTGTAGGCTTCAACTAAACAGGCAGAATAACAGCCAGGATGTACACAATGCATACACTGTCTTTTTACATAAAGAGGTGTTCCATCTTTGGTATAAAATCTATTTACTACAGTAAAATTCCCAGCATGAGGTCTTCTTATTTTATCAAAAACTGAAGGCTTTTGATGAACAGAAGCCTCAAACTCCTTTAATGGTCTATTAGGATTTTGGTTCCATTCATTACATGCCCATTCACATCTTCTGCATCCAATACACTTAGAAATATCTACTAAAACTGCATAAGGTTCTTCTGGAGGGGGCAAATGCTTTTTCTTTCTTTCCTCATAAATTTTCCAAACTTTTTCATTAGCTTTATTCCCGGTAGCATAAATAGATGGTGCATCTCCTTTACTGTATGCCTGAGAAATTGAGGGTTTAGTAATTATTAATGTCCCAGCTAAAGCTCCCAATCCTTTTAAAAATTCCCTTCTATTTAACTTCATAAATAGCCCCCTTTTAATATTTCCGCTCTGTGCTTAAGAGATAATAAATAAATATAAAAACAAAAGCTGCTGTAACTGCAACTACATATTCAAATCCATGAGCAGTAAACAATTGTTCTATAGCATACATATTTCTCTCTCCTTCTTATCTTTTTATTCCAAGCACATCTGTTGGTAAAGGTCTTGGACTCTTTTCTTTATGGCAATCGGTACATCTATGAGTAGGTTTCTCAAGTCTCATATTGTCATGACAACCAATACACTGCACATGGTATGCAGATTGTAATTTTAACTTATTAGGATTAACAGGGTTAAAATACTTAGGATGACAATTCTGACAGGATGGAGGTATATCTTTTTTAGCTTCAGCAGAAGATTTTCTTTGATGATGACATCCCTCACAAAGAACTTTTAAATCATTATGAAAATACCTTGCCAATTTATTATTATTGGAAATATCTACTAATTTATCTATAATTTTGCGATGTGGAAAATCTGCAGGTTCAAATTCTTTTTCTAATACCTTTATTTTAATTTCCTTTTTAACTACTTGAGGATCAAGCCCAGCTGTTGAAAGTGACGGAGGTAAAGTAACTTCTTTTTTACCTGTATGACATCTATCACATACTTCTTTATTAGGTTCCTTAGCTTTAATATCTATTAGAGGAATAAATTTGTGACATCCTGCACAATCTTTTTCCAGTTTCTTTTTATTATGACATCCTGCACAACTATGTTCTGAAAAAGGAGCATGATAGGCATCTACTAAATTTACCCAAGCTCCCTCAGGAATCCCTTCTAATTTATGACAATCTTTACAGGCTCTTAATCTTTCATGATGACAAACTCTGCAGGTTTTATGATAATATTCATGATTTTTATGATTAAAACCAACACCTTTCATTTTGGCATTTTCTATGTTTATAAAATAGGTTTCCTTTTGTCCTCTATCCGGACGCGGAACTTTCTCAAGATCAGCTATAGTTCTATATTTTCCTGTATGGCATTTTCCACACTCAAGTGGAGGAGCTTTTTCTCCTTCCTTTTTGCTAACTTCCATTTCTTTATTAATTTTTATATGACAGCTCAAACATCTTTCATGAGCAGTTTTTTGATAAGAAAGTCTCTTTTCTGTAGTAACTTTAACTATTTGAGAAAGTTCTGATCCTCTCTTTTTCTTACTTAGGTCATGACAATAATAACAAGATTCCTCTGTTCCATTTTGATAAACTAATTTTTTTTCTTTTAAATCATAGGTATGGTGACAAAGACCACAGTCTTTTTCTCCTGTTCTTTCTTTAAGCTTTGTTTCATGGTCATAATGAAATTTAGGATCAAACTCAACCAATGGATACTTTATTTTAACAAATTCCTTTTCCTTTACATGACAATCTCCACAAGTAAGAGGACCTGCTTTTTTCTTCTCTTTTAACTTTTCTTTATGACAACCTATACATTCATCATGATAGGCTTTCTTATAAGCTTCTTTGTCTAACTTAACTATTTTCTTGGGAAATTCAAAAACTAAAACATCTCTTTCTTCTGTTTTCTTTTCTTTTATTATTTCATCTTCTTTTTTTATCCTAGTTAACTCTTCTTTTTTCTCTCTGTGACAAACACTACATGTTTCCCACTCTTTCTTTCCTTCTTTTTTAATGGCCTCTACATGCTTTTTATGATCAAAAATAACCGGGGGTCTTTCTAAGGAGCCAAATATTTCTGTATGAGCAATAACAATTTTATCCTCCGGCTTAGTAATTATTATTTCCTTAGAAGGTGGAATAGCCGGTGCAGTATAAACCTGTTTTATTCCATAGACAATAAGGATTAAATAAATTAAAGCTCCCAAAAGTATTAAAAATAGTGTTTCTTTTCTCATATTCTACTCCTTTTTATCCTTCTTCAGGTAACATTTCTTCAGGAATATACATAGTATTAACTATAAGTTCATCAAAAAACATGGTTTTTACAGGTAATTTGTAATAATTTATTATATCTTTTATCCCTACGTTACAATTATGACAGGGTGTAATTACTATTTTTGCTCCTGTTGCCATAATTTGTTCAGCTTTTATTCTATTTCCTCTTGCCTTATGAGAAATCCACTGAGCTAATACAGCAAGACCTCCCCCTGCATTGCAACAGAAATTATGCTCCCTATTTGGATACATTTCTCTAAAATCTTCGCAACATTGCTCTACAATATATCTAAACTTTTCTGCTGCACCTGCCCTTCTTATAACATTACAAGGATCCTGTAAAGTTACAGGTTCTTTTATTCTTTTTGCAGGATCTATCTTAATTCTTCCACTAACTAAAAGTTCATAGTAAAATTCACCTGGATGCATAGCTTCAAAAGGTGTTTCTTTATATCCTAACATAGGTGGTGCCACATAACTTGTGGCAAATCTCGGGTGCCCTCACTCAGTTAAAATTAATTTTTTAGCCCGCAGTCGTGCTGCATTATCATAAAGCCCCCTTACAATTCTTTGCATAGTAAAGAAGTCACGAATAAACATGGGCATATTACTACTATCCCAAGAATCATTCATAGTAACCATTGTCCACTTCACACCAGCTACCTGAAATATTTTAGCAATACGGTCTATATGATAAACTCCTGCCTTTGGTTCAGCAGCAAGGGGATACCATATAACTTCAACTCCTTCTAAATCCATAGGAATTCTTAAATTCTTTAATTCATACATGCCCTCTTCTTCTCTCCAAAATAGCGTATCAATATAATCACTTTGGGACATCCATACCTGATTCAATGTAGCCATAAAAGCTTGATTCATCTCAAACATTCTTTGAGGAACAACCCCTAAAAGGAAACAAAATCTTCTTACTAATCCAATAATAAAGGTAATATCTAAACCAAAGGGACAATATAAACTACAACGATGACATATATTACATTCAGTAAATGCTATTCTTGCAATATCATACACTAAACTTGGTTCTACTTTCCCTTTTCTTTTCATCAATTCCCAAACAGTCATTTTTACTTTTGAAACAGGTGCATAGGTTGGATCCCTATCATTTGATAAATACCACTGGCATGCTTCGGCACAAAGTCCACAATGTATACATGTTTCTACAATAGCTTTAATTCTTGCAGTTTCTTTCCCAAAAACTGCTTGATAAGCTTTTTCTATTTTTTCTGGTGTTATTCTTTTTATTGTCTCATCAAGACCAGGATCCTCAATTTTAGGTCTTACATATTCAGGAAAATGAGAACTTACATATACTTCTTTTTCTTCTGAAACTTCCGGCTTAATTGCCATTATTTATCCCCCCTTATTTTTTTACCAATCCTTTGTTTTCCAACTTGCTGCTTGAGAAGCCATCCAAGCCCTTGTAAAGAAGAAGTAATACATATGGGTAAGTCTTGTAAATGGAATAGCTATAAGCATTATCTCCCCAAATAGAATATGAAGATTTAACATAGCCCTATAAGGTAATAGCCATTGATAATGAGCTAAAAAACCCGTTAAGAAAGTAAAAAGACATATAAATACAAAGATAAAATCAGAATAGGTAGTAACAAATCTAACTGTAGGATCAAATATTCTTCTTCCAATAAAAAACAAACACCCAATAATTACAAAAATTGACCAAACATCTGCTACAGTCTCTGGTAAAGTCCACCAAGAAATTTTCCAAGATTCATACCATAAAGCATTATGGGCATAAAGAAAAATAGGAATAAAAACTATACCTGTATGGAAAACAAAAGTAAAAAGGGTAAAGTAAGGTCTAAGCCTCCAGCTTCTTGAACCAAAAGGAATTAACCAATGAAAATAAGATTTAATAGCTGCTTTAAGATTAATAAAAGGTAACACAACTTTCTCTTTCTTAGCTAAATTTATTAAGGTGTAAATTCTATAAATACTTCCAACTATAAAAACTATAAAAGTTATCCATACCATTGGACCTCTTAAAAAACTGTAAAGAGCTACACTTTCTAAAAACCCCATATCCTTCCCTCTTTATTTATATTTCATTAACAGAAAAAACTTTTCTGCAATACTTACCATCTTTTATACATCTTACAAGAATTTTAGAACCATCCGGACTAAAAACAGGGTCCCATAACCATTCATAGGCTTCTTTACTAACTTTTCCATCAACTACAATAAAATATTTTCCGTCTTTTTCTGCTCTAACAGCTATCTTATCCCCTGTTGGAGAAAATATCGGATCCCATACATTATCAAACCAAGTTTCCCAAGGATATCCGTCAACTGCTATGGTCCATTTATTATTATGTTTTACTACAGCAGCTACCTTTTTACTATCTGGACTAAAATGAGGATCTAAAACCATCTGATTAAAAGTAATCTTCCAAGGATTCCCATCTATAGCTACAGTCCATTCTCCCGAAGCTAAAGCTACAACTGCTGCTATTTTTTTACCATCAGGACTAAATTTTTGTTTCCAAACTTGCAAAAAGTAAGGCCATATAGGATCTCCATTTTTAGCCAAAGTCCATCCTTCTTGTGTTTGAACAGGTGCAATTACATCAGAACTCTTAGGTACAAAAATAGGCTCCCAACAACCCCCGAATTCTTTATTCCAAGTTTTACCGTCAACTGCTATAGTATATTTAGAAAGATCAGTCATTACACAAACTGCTACATGATTCCCATCATCGCTAAATACACCACCATAAATACTCATAAATGAATTATCCCAGGGTATACCATCAACTGCAATAGTATAATTTTTTTCATAAAACCAAAAAATATCTAATTCTCTTCTTGGATTTATCTGCACACGAGAAGCTGTTCTTTGACCATCAGGGCTCATTATTACGTCTCTTACTTCAACAAAAAGATTTTCCCAAGGTTGATCATTAAGACAAACTCCTTGGGTCATTTCTGGAGTTCTAAAATTAATGGCTATACTTTTGGTGTCAGGACTTAAAGTTAGATTCCATGCCATATCAAAAGTATTTTCCCAACGAGTTTCACCTTTCTCTCCTATTATTAAATTCCACTGATAATCTGCATAACCAAGACAAATAGGCTCATTATCTAAATTAAACTTAAGAGAATACATCCTATCAAAAAGTTCTTCCCAGGTCTCTCCATTTATACATAAGGTAAATTTACGAGTTTCAGGTTGAACAATTCCTGCAATTTTTTCTCCATCAGGAGAAGGAGTAAGTTCTCTTATATCAATAAATTTTTCCTTCCACTCATTTATATTTGCAATTACTTTATTCTTAGTCTCCCAATCCCAACCTTCTCTCATTAAAATTATCCTCCCTCTAAGAATACTTTTAAATTTAAAATTTTGGTAAAACTCTCCAAAAAAGTCAAGAGCATAAAAATCTTAAAAATTCAATATTTTTACAAATTTTTCAAAAAAATTTTTTTTAAATCTTTCTTTTTTTAACTTTTTACGTTTTTTAATCATATATTTATTTATCAAAAAAATTATGATAAAACAAAATTTCTTCTTTAAAATTTTTATCTTCCAAAGTTTTTAGCCAATCTTTAGGATATCCCATAAATTTTGGCTTTCCTTCCTTGATTTCTATAATCCATTCACTTAAAAATAAAGTTATTAAATTAGTATCTAAAATAACTATAGTAATATTTTTTCTTTTTAAGGTGTTTAGCCAATTTGCAAAATATTTAATGTCTTCTAAATGTAACCCCTGTAAAGGATACTCTAAAAAGAGATAATCAAATTTTATATTACCTAAAAGTTTTTTTGCTATGAAAAGCCTATTTCTTTCCCCTCCTGAAAGTTCTTCAATACTCTGTCCTAACTTTAAATAAGAAAGATTGAGTTCTTTAAGCAGTTGAACTTTTTCCTTTATTTGATAAACGCCGCTAAATATAGATAATATCTCTTCTATAGTAAAATCAAAAATTTCAGAAATTTTAAATCCTTTGTAAGTTAGATTTAATACTTCAGGATTTAAACGTTTACCAAAACATTCTTCACAGATAGAGCTAAGTTTTAAATTTTCTGTTTCCCAAATTCTTTTTCCTTTACCTCTACAGCTTGAACAAACCCCTTCCTTGGTATGAAAACTAAAATTCTTTTGAGTTAGTCCTTTTATCCTTGCAGAGGGGAGTTTAATCAATATTTCTTTTAAATCATCCCAAATACCTGTATAACTTATTATAAGGTCATCCCTACCTTTAAGTTCTTTTGCTTCAATTTTTAAAATTTTTCCTTCTTTTTTCAAAACCTCATAAAGCTTTTCAAAAAATAAAGTTTTTTTGCTACCTATTTTCCCATAAATTAAATTAATCCCCTCTTTTAATAGATTTACTTTCTGTTTCTCTACAAAAACTTCAATTAGTTTTTTTTCCTTAGGATAGTCTTTAGAAATAAAGGATAAATCTATAAGTTTTCTTTTTCCCTTTAAATATTGAGAAGTGAGAGTATCAGGTTTTTTAAAAAATTCTTCTTTAAAATCTGCTTTAATTAAATAGCCTCCCCTTTCTCCTCCTTCTGGACCAAGTTCTATTATATAATCAGCATTTTCAATAATATAGGGATCGTGTTCTATTAAGATTACCGAGTTATCATGGTTTATTATGTTTCTTAAAAGAATGAGAAGTTTTTTCTTTTTATCTATATCTAAACCAAGTGTCGGCTCATCTAATATATAGATAACTTTATTTAAATTGATACCAAAAATAAGAAGTAATTCTAAAAGTTTTCTTTCTCCAATGGAGAGATTAAAAACTGGAGTTGAAAGCTTTAAATAATCTATCTCTAAAAATAGGGCTTTTTCTAATTTAAAAAATATAGATTCAAACCATGATTTCAAACCCTCAGGAATATTCAGTTCTTTTAAAGTATAATAAAATTCTTTTATAGATAAAATAAGCCATTCTTTTATAGATTTTCCTAAAAGTTTACTTTCCAAAATAACAGAAGTTATTTTTAATCCTTCACAATCCTTACAAACTTCTTTACCTTTATATCCATATCCTTTACAAGATTTACATTTTATCCATTCTGTTAAAAGTTGGGTTCCACATCTTAAACAAATAGGTTTAAGATTAAAAAAATATTCTCCTCCTTTTAAAAATTTAAGAATTATTCTTCCTTGATTTAAACTTTGACTTATTCTTAAATTTTCCAAAAATCTTTCCATAGATCCCTTTTCTTTCACCATCCTATCAAGCAAAAGATATATTCTTTCAATTTTAGCTGGAATACTTTCTTCAGAAAGATCAATTTCTTTGTCATCAATTATATATTTGGTATATCCTTGAGAAATCAAAAATTCTAAAGCTTTAGGTGAACTTTCTGGAAGAGGTAAAAGGAAATAAAATTTTTCTCCTTCCTTCAAATTTTGGTACCATTTTATAATTTTATTAAGATTGGTTACCTTATTAAATTCTCCACAAGCAGGGCACTTATATTCTCCAAATTCTTCAAAAAGTAATCTTAAGGTTTGATATAGGAAAAGAAATTCTCCTATAGTTTTATAGGGATGCCAATTTTTAACTCCTTGAGTCATTGCTATGATAGGTGGTAAAGGGGAAACAAATTTAGCTTTAGGAACTACATTTAAACTAACTTCTTGAGAATAGTTTAATATTTGAAAGAGTCTATTTTTAGCTTCCTCAGCTATAGTATTAATTGCCAAAGAACTTTTTCCAGAACCAGAGGGACCAGTTATTACTACTAAGGAGTTGAGAGGAATTTTTAAATCTATACCCTTTAAATTATGAGTATAAACTTCTTTGAGTTCTAAATAAGACAAGGTTACTTTTTAGATAAATTTCTCAATTTTTTTAGCCAAGCCATAAATTCTTCATAAGTTAAAGTATTTAAAATATCCTTTTTTTCGCACCAACCTCTTCTTGCAACAGCTGTTCCAAGGGGTAAATATTCTAATTGATCTATAAAATGTGCATCAGTTCCTATAATCAGAGGTATGCCCCTTTCTTTAGCTGCTCTTGTGTTTATATCATCTAAATCAAGCCTCTTATAATAAGCATTTATTTCTAAAGCTTTACCATATTCACTTGCCACTTCTAAAATTTTAGGCATATTTACTGCATAAGGTTCTCTTTCTCCTATAACTCTTCCTGTAGGATGAGCAATAGCGTGAACTAAAGGATGTTTTAGAGCTGAAATTATCCTATTAGTAATTTGTTCCTCTGTTTGTTGAAATCCTGTATGAATAGCTGCAATAACAAAATCTATCTCTGCTAATACTTCATCAGGATAATCTAAAGTGCCATCAGAAAGGATATCAACTTCGGCTCCAAAAATTAATTTAACTTTCGGAGACTTTTTATTTAATTCTTCTATATGCTTCTTTTTTTTGAAAAGATCTTCGATAGGGACACCACCCGCAACTTTTAATCCTTGTGAATGATCACATATTGCTATCCAAGAAAGACCCATTTTTTCAGCTTTAGCTATTATTTCTTCTAAACTTGCAGTTCCATCACTATATTTGGAATGCACATGACCATCACCTAAAATTTCATTATATTCAACTAACTTAGGTAATTTACCTTGCAAAGCTGCCTCTATTTCTCCTCTATCTTCTCTTAACTCCGGAGGGATAAAAGGAAGTCCAATGGAGGCATAAACTTCTTCTTCTGTCTTTCCTGCAATTTTTTCTTCTCCTCTAAATACTCCATACTCATTTATTTTTAATCCTTTTTCTAAAGCCAGTTCCCTAACTCTTATATTATGAGCTTTTGAACCTGTAAAATAAGCAAGTGCTGCACCCCAAGAATCTGGTTCAACTACTCTTACATCCATCTGAATACCTGTCCTAAGTCTCACACTGGTTTTAGTTTCTCCAAAAGCTATTACCTCCTCAACTAAAGGAAGTTCAGTAACTTTTTTCATTACCTTTTCTGGCTGAACAGAAGTAATAAGAATATCTATATCCTTTACTGTTTCTTTTTTTCTTCTTATGCTTCCTGCTACAGCAATATTTTCAACAGGGCTTTCTCTTTTGAGAGTTTCTATAATTTCTTCAGCTAAAGGTAAAACTTCTCCAAGAGGTCTCCTTCCTCTTTTTTCTCTAAAAAGAGCTATGCCTTTTAAAATATTTTCCTCTGTTTTCCAGCCAAAACCTGGTAATTTTGCTATTTTATGTTCTTTACAAGCTTTTTCTAACTCTTCAATATTTGT